>CAYFWA010000181.1:0-10313 GCA_964346625.1 uncultured Myxococcales bacterium | reverse complement strand
GGTTGGGGGAAAAAAGGGGGGGGACAGAAGGGGGCGCTGGTTACGGCGCGTCTCGGGCACAGCGGAAACCGACGCTGCCGCCCCCATCGGCGCTGTCGTCGCGCCAGGCGGCGCGCACGTAGGCCGCGCCATAGGATTTGCTGCCGCCCCGTATGACCCGGTCGCCGCCGCTCGGGATCAACCAGGCACTGCCGTCAGTCGGCGCCCCAGTGTAGTCACTATGATACCAGTCCTGCACCCACTCAAGCACATTCCCCGCCATATCGCATAGCCCCTGCAACGTATTCCCAGCCGTCTTGCTGCATACCGGCCACGTCCGCGAAGTGCCCGTGCCGCAACCAGGGCCGTTACCATCATCCATCACCGCGTAGCTGCACGTCGCCGTCGCATTGCCCCAGGGATACTGGTAGCTCGAGGACGGGCCCCCAGACCGCGCTGCGTACTCCCACTCCGCCTCCGTCGGTAACCGCCCCCCAGCCCAGGTGCAGAAATCCACCGCCTGCTGCCAATCCACACAGTTCACCGGGTGATCCTCGAATCCAGGGTCGTTCCAATTGCAGTCTATATACCAGGTGCTCGGCGCCGTGCACGCCCCAGCGTCGACGCAACCCGCGTACTGCTTTACCGTTACCTCCGTCTCCAGCATCTCGAACGCCGGCACCATCACCGTGTGCACAGGCTCCTCGTCCGATTGCCCGCTCGCGCTCCCCATGTCGAAGCTCCCTGCCGGAAGGGTAACCCCTAGCATCTCGACGCAGTTTTCCAGACACCCGTCCATGTTGTCTGAGTTCCCGTCGTCGCACGCCTCGTGACCACTCCATACGAATCCGTCCCCACAGACCGCGACCTGGCACGTCCCGCCGGGGCCGTCGGGGCACCCGTCGGTGTTGTCTCCGTCTCCGTCGTCGCACGTCTCGTCGCACTCCATCCGACCGTTGCCGCACGCCTCCACCATGCACGCGTCCGAGCACCCGTCGCAGGAATCCTGGTTCCCGTCGTCGCACTGCTCGTCGCCCTCTTGCACCCCGTCACCGCACACCGCCGTCCCGGTGCAATCGGTGATGTCCCACTCGCACTGCGCATCGCACCCGAGATCTCCGGCCGCCTGTCCGATGGAGACGCAGCTCTCGCCACGTAGGTCCGTGCCATCGCACGTCTCCTCACCCACCACCCGGTTGTCGCCGCACACCGGCTCACAACTCCCCGACGAGCAGTCCCATCCCTCCTCGCCCTCGCAGCTCGCCGAGCACCCATCGCCGCCGCCCGCGTTGCCGTCGTCGCAAGATTCGGCCGTGTCCACCACCTCGTCCCCGCAGTAGGCCTCCCGGCAGTCCGTGCGGCAGGCATCCGGTGCCGTGTCCGAGTTGGCCGCTCCCTGGTCGCACTGCTCCTCCGGGTCCACGACTCCATCCCCGCACACGCCGCCGCCGTTGCCGTTTGCGTTGTTGTTTCCGCCACCGTCGTCGTCACCGCAGCCCCACGCGAGCAGGGCCATCACGCACGGGAGCACGAGGCCCCGAACCATCACTCGACTCATTGCCGGGTTCGCCTCCCAGACGAGTTTTTCACCGTCTCCCGCGGGTCGGACGGGCTTCGTGCCAATCATGCGAACCTCCATTTTCCTATTTTCCTTTTCGGCCGACCTTCCGCCCGAAGCAAAACACCCTGCGACGGCCATGCTCCCCATGGACGACACGTTTGCCGGGCGGCGTCGGCCGCAGACCACAAGATTACAATCGGAGCCCGCCAGAGCCCGCCAGAGCCCGCCGGAGCCCGCTGGAGCCAGTCGGAGCCCTTCGAGTCCAGTCGGTTCCGTTCTGACTCGCCTTTGTGCTGCTCCGTTTTGTTCTGAGCCGTTGCGACGCATGAATCGAGCCTCGGCAGGATCGCGCCTCGGCCCAGGCCAAAACGAGCCAACAACGCAGGCTGTCTTCCGGATGAAGATACTCGGGTGCGTGTTTCCTGGAAACAGAGTACGCACTCACAAATGAACAATCAACTGCGATGATGCCCCTCCCGTTGACGACGTGACGGACGGGTCTTAGGGAGCGGGTCAAAATTAATTCGCCTTCTGGCACGCGATCCATCGCGGCTGGCTGCGTTGCTCCTTCGTTGCGTACGCCCGGTACGCGCCATCGTCGCGCCTTGCCAGCCGCGCGCCTCGCGCGCCAACTTGTAGAGTTAATTTTGATCAGGACCCTAAGCAGATCGTGCGCAAGAGGGCATCGAACCGGAACGGGCTTTCGGTTATCATGGGCCGCTCGGAGTAGAGCCCATGCCCGGAGATTCCACGAACACGGGGAACGGGGCCGCGGGGTCTTCCACCCCTTCCACCCCTTCCGCCCCTTCCGCCCCTTCCGCCCCTTCCGCCCCTGGCGCCCCGTCCGCTGATTCCCCTGCTGACGCTGGTGCCGCCTCTGCTGCCGGCTCCACCGTCGATCCCAGCGTCGGGGCCGGCGGGCGGCCGCCCGAGGCCACGTCGCCGCCGGGGCGGGCCACCACGTCGCCGCCGGGGCGGGCCACCACATCGCCGCCGGGGCGGGCCACCACGCGGCCCACCGGGGCGGCGGTGGGCACGGTGGTGGAGGGTCGCTACCACATCCAGGAGCCCATCGCGGCGGGCGGGATGGGGTCGGTGTATCAGGCCGAGCAGCTCAACCTGGGCCGCCGGGTGGCGGTGAAGCTGGTGCGCCAGCCCGACCCCGACGACGCCGAGCGCTTCCGGCGCGAGGCCGAGGCCCTGGGGGCCGTGTCCCACCCGGCCATCGTGGACGTGCACGACCACCTGCACGACGCCGAGCAGGGCGTGAGCTACCTGGTGATGGCCTACGTGGACGGACAGAACGTGGCCGACCACGTGGCGCTGCAGCCCGACGGCGTGCTGCCGGGCCTCGAGGCGCTCGAGCTGTTGATCCCGGTGGCCTCGGCCCTGGTGGAGCTGCACGCCCACGGCATCGTGCACCGGGACCTCAAGCCGGCGAACCTGGTGCGGTACGTGCGCGCCGACGGCCGCGCCGCGGTGAAGCTGGTGGACTTCGGCATCGCCCGGCGGGACCAGGACCCGGGGCTCACCGCCGAGGGGCTCATCGTGGGCACGCCGCCGTACCTGTCGCCCGAGGTGATCCTGGGCAAGAAGCACTCGCCGGCCTCGGACGTCTACGCCCTGGGGGCCACGCTCTTCGAGCTCCTTTCCGGGGAGCCACCCCACGGCCGCGACGACGTCCACGCCGTGCTCAAGCGCGCCATCCAGCAGGAGGTCCGCCTGCCGCCGATCCTGCGGGGCAGCGCGCTGGGGGCGCTTTTGCTGCGAATGCTCGCCAGGGACGAAGGGACGCGACCCGACGCCCTGGCGGTGCTCAACGAGCTCGAGCGCCTGCGGCTCGCCGAGCTGCAGCGCACCAGGGACGCCGACGGCGCCCTGCGGGCCACCCGCGCGCTGTCACGATCGGCGCCGCCCCCGGCCGGGGAAGGCGAGGGATACGGCGCAGGGGCCACCCGGGCCCTCGGTTCTGCCGACGCCCCCGGCGCCGGGGTGGCCGCGGGCACGGTGGACCTGTCGTCGCCGGCGGCGGTGGCGGCAACGGCCCCGGCGACGGCGGCCCCGGCGACGGCGGCCCCGGCGACGGCGAACCCGGTGGCCGCGAACCCGGTGGCCGCGGACCCGGCGGAAGCCGGGGCCCCAGCGCCGGCCGCAAACCCGGCGGCCGCGGACCCGGCGGAAGCCGGGGCCCCAGCGCCGGCCGCAAACCCGGCGGCCGCGGACCCGGCGTCCTCTCCCAGAGAAGCCCCTCGACCCAGCGCCGCGCCGTGGGTGGTGGCCGGCCTGGCCGTGGCGGTGGCGATCGGAGTCACGCTGTTTTTCGCGCTGCGCGAGCCGAGCGCTGCGACAGAGGCCGGGTATCGCGGGGCCGCGAGTGGCGCGGTGGCCGGCGGGCCGCCTACGGGGTCTGAGTCTGACGCTCCAGGCTCGACCGAGAAGCGCGCCGGAGCGACGGCGCGCCGAAGCCGCCCGGAGCCGCGGCGGATCGCGAAGCGACGGCCGCCAGGTCCGGACCCGGCGGCGCGAGCGCGGGCGGGCCGGCCGCAGGCCCCGCCGCGCCTGGTGCAGAGCCTCGAGACGCAGTGTACCGACAAAAACGCGGCCTACCGGCTGTTTCGGCGCGCCACCTCCCTCGAGCGGGTCAACCAGCAGACCGACTGGGTGCGGGCGGCCTTCGTGGCGCTGCTTCGCTGCGAGCACACCACCGTGGGCCAAAAGCGCTGGGTGGCCTATCGGTTGGCCCGCATGCACTTTGGTGCGGGGCGCTGCGAGGCCGGGCGACGGCGCTGGCGGCAGTACGAACGCTTCGTGCGCCTGCTCGGCATCCCATCTGCCAAGGCGCCCCCCTGCCCCCCGCCGCGCCGCTGAGCCGCGGTGCGAACGGCGCCCCCCGATGGGCGCGATCCGATTTGCTCAATCCGGCGCGTCGATGCGCTCAGCCCGACTCGCGCATCAGGCGCTCGAGGGCCTCACGCTGCGCGTCGTCGTCTGCCCAGCCGAGGACCTCGGGGTTGACCTCGTTGAGCTGGCCGACGTGCAGCTTGTAGTAGCTGGGGAAGGCCTGGGTGAACCGCTCGGCGCGATCCCGGGAGTCGAACACACCGAGGACCCGGCCGCTGCCCTTGGTGTCGATGACGACGAAGATCTCCATGGCGCGGGAGAGTAGCACGGGGTGGGCGCGGGGGGAGCGAAGATCGGGTCTGGCAGCGGATCGAGCGCGGTGAGTCGAGAAAGAGCGCTACAGAAACCGACCGAGGTATTCGGTGTACTGCTCGCCCACCGGCAGGGTGGTGTCCACGGTGAGGGTGGAGGAATCGTCTTTGGTGTCGAGCCAGTAGCAGCCGGCGCCCCGGCGCTGCCAGATGGGCAGATCCTCGAAGCTGATCTCGTGCTGGGTGAGGATCTCGAGCTTCTCCTCCTCACCGAAGTCCGCCACCATGCCGCGCGCCACCTCGGGCTCCTGGCCGTTGGACACCAGCAGGTGGGCGACGTGGCGATCCAGCGAGACCCGCCGCTGGCACTGCTGGCGCCACAGAAAGAAGGTCTTGGCCAGCTCGGCGCTGGGGAACTGATACAGCCGCACGTCGAAGCGGGCCAGATCCCCCAGCACCAGGCTCAATCGGCCGGCCGCCCCCGAGGCGACGCGGCACACCAAGCGGCGAGCTCTTTCGACCGCGTCTTCGCCGTCGCCCTTCGGCTCGGAGTCGACGGAGTCGGGTCCTGCCGGCTCGTCGCTGCCGTTGAGCAGCAGCGAGAGCTCGGCGTGCTCGGCGTAGCCGTACTGTAGCTGGCCGTCGGTGGCCACCAGATACGACAGGGTCTTGACCATGGCCTTGGCGAACCGCACGTCGAAGGGCTGCTCGAAGCCGAAGGCCTCGTGGGCGTAGAGCCGTTGCCAGTCGCGCAGGCTGCAGCGCAGGATCCGGTGAAACCCGCGCATGGGCTCGTCGTCATCCAGCAGCTCGAAGGCGCGAAATTGATCCGTCAGCGTGTCCGCCATCCCAGCGTCCGCAGGGTCTTGGGAGGCTGTACGAAAGCCCCTTTTGGTTGGCCGGCCTGTTGGCGCCAGCGGAGTCGACAGTAGCACAGCTTCGGCGGCGGCCGCAAGAAGAGGGATCGCCGTTTTCACTGAAAGGCCGCAGGGTTGGCCTCTTTGGTCGCGTCCGAGGACGCGCCGTCGCGCGATGGAGAGATCCCGTCGGATCCGACCCGCGATTCGGTCGTTGGCTCCTCGGCCCTCCGCAGCGGGGCGCCTGGCAACGCGCCGCCGGCTGCGGGGCCGGCCGCGGGGGCGGGCACCGCGTCATCGCCGAGGCGCCGGCTGCGAGCGCCGCCGCCCGGCGTTCCCCTCGGAGCGCGCGCTAGACGCGCTGAAACGCCGCGACGCACCGATCCTTGCCAACGCGGCCAGGGTGCGCTATGGGCTGACGACCTCGAACCCCCTCAGCGGACTGCCGCTAACCCAAGGACCAAAGTGAGGAGCTGCGTGAAACAGACAAAGATCTTACGGAATGCCGGCCGGCGCGCCCAGCCCTCGTGGCTCGGGCGGCTCGGCCTGTCCGCCCTGCCCGGCCTGTCCGCCCTGCCCGGCCTGCCCGGCCTGCCCGCCGTGGCCGCCGTGGCCGCCGGGGTCGCCCTGCTCGCCCTGAGCAGCACCACCGGCGCGGGCTGCGTGAAAAAACAGGGCGCGGGCGACAACTGCCGCTGCCCCAAGACCCAGGGGTCGCAGGCCGCGGTCAAGCCCCCCGAAAAGAAGCCCGACTGCAAGGAGGCCTGCCGCTACTTCGTGTACTGCCAATCGGCCCGCTGGAGCGACGAGCAGGAGCAAAAGGCCCTGCGGGAGCGCTGCGAGCAGGACTGCGGCAAGATGAAGACCGCCGGCCCCGACAGCCAGGAAGCGATCTTTTTCGGCGGCGTGAAAAAGTGCGCGGTGGGCAAGGGCTGCGTGAAGTTCGGCCAGTGCATGCGCGACGTGATCGCCGAGCTGCGCAAGGCCATGACCGCGGACCAGCCCCAGGAGGATCCCAACGCGGTCTACAAGGTGCCCGTGGCCGACTCGCCCACCCGCGGGCCGGCCGACGCGCCGGTGACCGTGGTGATGTTCGCCGACTACGAGTGCCCCTTTTGCGGCCAGGGCTGGGAGACCCTCACCAAGCTGGAGAAGGCCTACCCGGGCAAGGTGCGCGTGGTGTACAAGCACTACCCGCTGCCCAGTCATCCCCGGGGCAAGGTGGGCGCCCAGGCCGCTCTGTGCGTGATGAAGCAAAAGGGTGTGGACGCCTTCTGGAAGTACCACGAGCGGCTCTACAAGCTCGACGACGCCCTGTCCGACGACGCGCTGCTGCAAAACGCGGTGGCCGTGGGCGCCGACCGGGCGAAGATCAAGACCTGCCTGGACAAAGCGCCCCACGCGGCGCTGCTCGAGGCCGAACTGAAGCTCGGCGCCCGCCTGGGCATCGGCGGCACCCCGGCCTTTTTCTTCAACGGCAAGAAGATGAGCGGGGCGCAGCCCCTGTCGAAGTTCAAGGAGGCCTACGCCGACGCCCTCGAGCGCGCCGAGGCGGCGATCAAACAGGGCGTGGCGCCGGCCAAGGTCTACCCGCACCTGATCAAGGACGGCGCCACTCGGCCGGTGATGCTCGAGGGCAAGGGCGCCTCGCGCGAGCCCCAGGGCCCGCCGGAGCTCGACCCCACCGTGGCCTTCCGCATCCCGGTGTCGCGCAACGACGCGGCCAAGGGGCCGGCCGATGCCCTGGTGACCATCGTGGAGTTCGCCGACTTCCAGTGCCCGGCCTGCGCCTTCGCCGCGAAGCGCATGAACAAGCTGCTCGAGGACTTCCCCAAGGACGTGCGCCTGGTGTATCGCCACCTGCCGCTGCCGAGCCACCCCGACGCCGCGCTGGCGGCGGAGGCGGCCCTGGCGGTGCGGGCCCAAAAGGGCGACGAGGGCTTTTTCGCCTACCACGACAAGCTCTACGGAAACCAGCAGGGCCTGTCACGGCCGGTGCTCGAGCGGCTGGCCAAGGAGCTCGGGGTGGACATGGCCCGGTTCAAAAAGGCCCTCGACGAGCGCACCCACCAGAAACAGGTGGAGCGGGACCAGCAGCTCGCCACCCGCATGAGCATCATGGGTACCCCGGCCTTCTTCATCAACGGCCGGATCATGATGGGCGTGCCGCGCACCTACGAGGAGCTCAAAAAGCGCATCGAGGAGGAGATCTCCGCGGCGAAAAAGAAGCTAAAGGGCGATGTGACCCGCAAGACCCTCTACGAGCACCTGCAAAAGCAAGCCAAGACCGAGCCGGTCTACCAAAAGGCCGGATAGTCGGCCCGGCCGCCCCCTTCTCGATCCCCCGACCGCTCCCTTCTCGATCCCCCGACCGCTCCCTTCTCGATCCCCCGACCGCTCCCCTTCTCAATCCCCCGGCACGACCCCGGCACGACCCCGGCACGACCCCGGCACGACCCCGGCACGATTCCGGCAGAGAGCGACCTTAACGGGCGGCGACTTTCGGCGGGGGCGCCGCGCCCCCGTGAACCGCCGGCGTGGGCTACGGCGTGGGCGCGGCGTGTGCACTGCGCGGGGTCGCGTCCACGCCGCGTCACTGAGTGTTACCGGTTGTCACTGGATCTTGCGCACGAAGGTGGCCGGATCGGGCATGGGGTTGACGGGCTTGAGCTTCTTTTCGTCCTTCCCGTCCTTCCCGTCCTTCCCGTCCTTTCCGTCCTTCCCGTCCTTCCCGTCCTTCCCGTCGTTTCCGTCCTTCCCGTCCTTTCCGTCCTTTCCGTCCTTTCCGTCCTTTCCGTCCTGCCCACCGCCGCTCCCCTTTTCGTCCGCCGGCGTCTCGGACTTTTTGGTGCCCATGCGCAGGATCATGGTGGTGGGAGGATAGACCACGGTCCAGTACTGGGATTTGACCTCGTGGCCCTGCTGATCGAAAAAGATGCGCCGCCGCCGCACGGTGTAGCCCTTTTGACCCCGCTGCTCCACCTTGCGCTTGCCCTCGAGCAGGTTCTCGTCCGTGCGGATCTCCTCTGTGAAGGCGCGATCGGCGATGATGCGCCGCTCGAAGCCGATCTTGTAGGGGCGCTTTTTGCCCAGGAGCTCGACGCGCACCCGCCCGCTGTTGACCTCGTAGTGGATCACCAGCGGGAAGTCGTAGGGGTTACGCAGCTTCATGGTCACCTGGGGCCAGACCACCGTGGCGTCGAGCCCGAGATCGATGTAGTGCGACGGCTGCGAGTGCACCTCGGCCTTGAGGATGTCGAGCCCGGCGAAAAAGGCCGCGGCGAACAGGGTGGACGAGATCTGGCACACCCCGCCGGCGATGCCGTCCACCAGCTCGCCCCGCGCGATCACCGGCGCGATGCGGTAGCCCTCTTGCTGGGTGCGCGGGCCGAGGGCTTCGTTGAAGTCGAACCCCTCGCCCGGCATGAGGATGGTGCCGTTGAGCTTGCGGGCCGCCACGCGCAGGTTGTAGGTGCGGTTGCGGTAGGTCCGCGAGAGGCTGTAGGGGGTCTCGTACCAGCCGAGCACGGTGGAGATGTCCAGGTCCTGAAGCTGTCCGGCCGACAGCTTGGGCCGCGAGACGTCCACGGCCAGCTTCACCTCGGTCCGCCCCGCGCGGGCCGCGGCGAGCAACCGCTCCTGGCTCTGGTACACGTCGAGGGTGTAGCCGATGCGGCCGGGCACGATGCGGCGGTTGATCAGGTCCAGCCGCGCGCTGCGGGCCCGCACGTCCACCTGGGCCTTGTAGCGCTCCAGCGCGACCAGCGACCGGGCCGGATCGAGCCCCAGCCCCGCGGTGAACCGCAGCTCGCCCCGCCGGGCGCGCTGCCGCTCGATGAGCTGCTCGAACAGGCCGCCGCGGCGACCGATCTTCACCAGCCGGGGCCACAGCTTCGCCGAGCGGGGGGTGACCCCCAGGGCGTGGAAGGTGCTGGTGAACCGCCCCCCCGGCCACGTCAGGGTGACCTCGCGCTCAAGCAGCCGCTTTTCGCGAGCCTGATGGGCGCGCCGCAGCGCGGCCAGCGCGCGGCCCCCCACGGCCTTTTCGTCCAGGCGCACCCCGGGGATCACGCGGTCGGGGCGCGCCCCGGCCCGCCAGGCCTGCACCGCCGAAACCGCGCCGAGGCCGAGGGCGGCCACCAGCGCCAGCCGGATCACCAACACGAGTCGGGGTCTGGGAGCAGTCGGGTGCATGGGGTCACGTCGTCTCCGGGGTCGGGCCGGCCTCCTTGGCGGCCGTGCCGACCTCCGGCGATCCCGCGCCGGCCTTCTGCGATTCCAAACCGACCTCCTTGGCGACGGTGCCGGCCTCCGGCGATCCCGCGCCGGCCTTCTGCGATTCCAAACCGACCTCCTTGGCGGCCGTGCCGGCCTCCGGCGATCCCGCGCCGGCCTTTTGCGATTCCAAACCGGCCTCCTTGGCGGCCGCGCCGGTCTCCGGCGATCCCGCGCCGGCCTCTGGCGATCCCGCGCCGGCCTTTTGCGATCCCGCGCCGGCCTTTTGCGATCCCGCGCCGGCCTCCTTGGCGGCCGCGCGGGTCTCCGGCAATCCCGCGTCGGCGGCGGCCAGCGCCTCGCCCTCGGGCCGGCGACGGTGCATCCCGCGCCGCAGGGCGCGCACCAGGGCCTCCTGCAGGGTCACTAGGTCGGTCTGGCTCAGGTCACACTCTTCGAACTGATAGCCGCTCATCTGGCGATCCACAACCTGCTCCACGATCCGGCTGGCTTCCGCCAGGCTGGGATCGCGCAGCTCTCGCGAGGCCG
>CAYFWA010000180.1:689-10323 GCA_964346625.1 uncultured Myxococcales bacterium | reverse complement strand
GGGGGTGCAGGGGAGGGGGTGCGGCTCATGTGCGCAGCGGGTCACGAGGGGAGGCCGACCGGCTCATCCGGTGGCCGGCACGTGCTCGGTGAGCCCGCGCTGGATGGGGCCGCTGAGCTCGGTGGGCAAAAAGTGGTCGATGGAGCCGATGACCCAGCGTTGCAGCGCGGCGCGGTGGGCGCAGCGAGGGATGGACTGCAGGGCGGAGCCCATCAGCTCCGAGAGCCGCCGCGCGGCCCCGTCGGAGCCCAGCTCCAGCACCGCGTTGGGGCGGCCCTGGGCCTGGTCGCGCCCCCCGGTCTTGCCCACGTGCTCCACACCAGCGTGCACGTCCGCCAGGTCATCGGCCACCTGGTAGGCCTCGCCGAAGGCGGCGCCCAGGGGCGCCCACTGCTGCGGCTCCCCGCCGCCCGCGAGGGCCCCGGCGGCCACCGCCGCCTCGAACAGGGCCCCGGTCTTGGCGCGGTGGTAGGCGCGCAGATCGATCTCGGGCTCGGACTCCCAGGCCTGGCCGGCCACGATGCCCGCGGCCGCTCCGACGCCCCGGCCGATGATCCGCGTGAGCTCGGGGAGCACGTCGGGGCTGGCCGAGCCGTGCAGGGCCAGGGCCTCGAAGGCGAGCACGATGAGGGCGTCGCCGGCCAGCACGGCGATGGGCTCGCCGAAGGCCCGGTGGACCGTCTCCTTGCCCCGGCGCAGCAGCGCGTCGTCGAACACGGGCAGGTCGTCGTGGGTCAAAGACGCGCAGTGCAACAGCTCCAGGGCGGCCGCGGCGCCGTCGGCGGCCGCGGGGTGGCGGTCCCCACAGGCCACCGCCACCGATAAAAGCAGCCGGGGCCGCATCCGCCCGCCGCCGGGGAACACGGCGTAGCGCATGGCGTCGCGCAAAAGCGGCGGAGACTCCTCCCCCTTGAGGGTGGCGAACACGTCCATCAGGGCTTGCTCGATGCGACAGGTCAGCCTCGGCGTCGATCCTCTTTGCTCTTCCACGGTCTGATCTCCCCGTTGTGCTCGAGCGCCACCGGTCTCATCGTGTGTTCTTTGGGGGGGGAGCGGTCTCGCGATGCCCGGGGGTCCCCCGCCCAAGCGCGGTCGCTTTACAGTGTAGTCATGGAGACGTAGGATGGCTAGCCCAACCCCGGGCTGGTTCCCCTGTTGGCAGGGTTGGCGGGAGGGCCGGGGCGAGAGGCCAGCGGAGGGGGCCAGCGGAGGGGACCCACGGAGGGAACGCGCGCCATGCAGAAAAGAGCCGTCGTCATCGGAGGAGGGATCGGAGGGCTGGCCTCCGCCGCGCTGCTCGCAAGGGAGGGGCTCGCGGTCACCCTGCTGGAGCGCGCCCCCCGCGTCGGCGGCAAGATGCGGCAGGTGGAGGTGGACGGGGTTTCGGTGGACGCGGGGCCCACGGTGGTCACCATGCGGTGGGTTTTCGACCGGATCTTCGAGACGCTGGGCACGCGGCTCGAGGATCACCTCCGGCTCCGCCCGGCCGAGGTGCTGCACCGCCACGCCTGGCTCGACGGCGCGCGCCTCGATCTCTATCCGGAGCTCGACGACACGGTGGAGGCCATCCGCGCCTTCTCCGGGGACGCGGACGCCGAGGGCTATCGACGCTTCGTAGACTACGCCCGGGGGATTTTCGAGGCGGTGGAGGAGCCCTTCATCGAGTCGCCCAAGCCCTCGGTGCTCGATCTCACCCGCCACTACCGGGGGCAGGGGCTCAAGAGCGTGGGCCGCATCGACTTCTCGCGGACCATGTGGAAGGCCCTGCGGGAGTACTTCCGCGATCCCCGGCTGCAGCAGCTCTTCGGGCGCTACGCCACCTACTACGGCTCCTCTCCCTTTCAGGCCCCGGGCACCCTCAACCTGATCGCCCACGTGGAGAGCCAGGGCGTCTGGCTGGTGGAGGGCGGGATCTACGAGCTGGCCCAGGCCTTCGAGCGCGTGGCCCGGGGACAGGGCGCGGAGGTCCGCTGCGGGGCCGAGGTCGCCCGGATCCAGCTCGAGGGCGGCCGGGTGTCGGGGGTGACCCTCGAAAGCGGCGAGGCGCTCCCCGCCGACGTGGTGGTGTCCAACGCCGACACCGCGGCGCTGGCCGACGGGCGCTTGGGCGACGGGCTGCGCAAGGCCGTCAAGGCCCCCGGCGTCCAGGATCGGTCCCTGTCCGCGGTGACCTGGTGTATCAAGGCTCGCACCGAGGGCTTCCCCCTGGTGTTTCACAACGTGTTCTTCTCCGACGACTACCCGGCGGAGTTTCAACAGATCCTGCAGCAGGGCCAGCTTCCGGGGCAGCCCACGGTCTATATCTGCGCCCAGGATCGATTCGACCCGTCCGCTCCGACGCCCGCGGGCGAGGAGCGCCTGCTGGTGCTGATCAACGCCCCGCCCCGCGGCGATGATCGGCCGCTGTCCGACAAGGAGCTCAACGCATGCGAGCAGCGGACCTTCGACCTCCTGCAGCGCTGCGGCCTCCGGATCCACGCGCGATCCGAGGCCACGGTGCGGACCACCCCCACGGACTTCGACCGGCTGTTCCCCTCCAGCGGGGGGGCGCTGTACGGGCCCATCACCCACGGCTGGCGAGCGTCCTTCAAGCGTCCGGCGGCGCGGGCGAAGATCAAGGGGCTGTATCTGGTGGGGGGGAGCGTGCACCCGGGGGCGGGGGTGCCCATGGTGGCCCAGTCGGGGGTGATCGCGGCGGACGCGGTGCTCGCGGACCTCGCTTCGACCAGCGGGTGAGCCCCGGCGGCTACCTGTGGTGGTATCTCGACGTCCTCCGTGACGACGGGCCCCACGCCCTCACCATCATCGTCTTCGTGGGCAGCGTGTTTTCCCCCTTTTACTTCCGCGCGCGGCGCCGCGGCGAGCCGGAGCCCGAGAACCATCCGGCGGTGAACGTGGCGCTGTACGGCCCCCGCGGCGAGCGTGGCTGGGTCTTCACCGAGCGCGATGGGGGCGCGATGGAGCGCTCGGAGTCCCGGCTGGTCATCGGTCCCAACCAGGTGGGCTGGGAGGGAGACGCGCTGGTGGTCCGCTTCGACGAGCGGACCGCGCCCGTGGGCTCGCCGCTCGTCGGAGAGGTCCGGCTGCAGCCGGTGCGGCGCTTCGACGCGCCGGTGACCCTGGACGAGGCGGGGCGCCACCACTGGTGGTCCGTGGCGCCCAAGGCGCGCGCCGAGGTCCGGCTCAGCGCGCCGGCGCTGCGCTTTACGGGCTCGGCCTACCACGACAGCAACTGGGGCGACGAGCCGCTGGAGGACGGGTTTTCCTACTGGAACTGGTCGCGCGCTGAGCTCGCCGAGGGCACGGCGGTGCTCTACGACGCCGTGCGTCGCCAGGGCGGGGCGCAGCCCCTGGGGTTTTTGTACCGCGACGACGGGACCGTGGCGCCCCTCGAGGCGCCCGCGCGCGCCCGCCTCGCCAACACGCTGTTTTGGGTGCCCCGCGCCACCCGCACGGACGAGGGGGGCGCGGCTCGGGTGGTGCGCACCCTGGAGGACACGCCCTTTTACAACCGCTCGGAGCTGCAGACCCGGTTGCGGGGACAGTCGGTGCGGGCCGTGCACGAGGCGGTGGACCTGGATCGGTTCCGGCGGCGCTGGGTGCAGTTCATGCTGCCCTACCGGATGCGACACACCCAGACGAAGGCGAGATAGCTTCGCAGCGGGCTTCGCGGCTGGGGAGCAAAGGGGGGCCGTCGGGCGGGCGGAATCAACGGGGGCCGGGCGCCGGTCCGAGGTCTCGCTGGCAGTGATTCTCGGGGGCTTGGAATGTGACATGGTGCTCTCCATCGCATCAGCCCTGGCTAATTTTCGTCCAGGTTTGGTTTTTTGAATGTCTAAGTTATATTCAAATAACACTTAGAGATAATCTGAACAGAGTCAACCCTTCCCCGCGGCGCTTTTTCGTTTTTCGTGTAACGAGGAGGCGCCACCGTGGAGGCCCCTCCGACAAGACCCTACCGAGAAGGCCCTACTCGAATCGGAAGCGCCACACGCCCATCAGGAAGAAGACGGCGGAAAAACCGAGCAGCATCGCCACCTCGGGCAGCACTGCGGTGAGACCCTGGCCGCGGACCAGCAGATCTTGAAACCCGTCCAGGGACCAGCCGTGGGGGGTGATCAGCGAGGCGGAGCGTAGCCAGTCGGGCATGACGAATCGGGGCACGAAGCATCCCCCCAGGGCGGCGAGGCTGAGCAGCATGAGGGTGGTGAGGCTGGTGGCCTGGGCCTCGGTACGAACCAGGGCGGCCACCAGCACGCCGAGGCTGGTGGCGCTGGCGGCCGTGGCCAGACCGATGCCGGCGAGGCCGACCCACGAGCGCCCCAGGCTCATGTCGTACAGCAGGTTGCCCGCGCCGAGCATCAGCAGGAGCTGAGCGGCGCAGATGCCGTAATAGGGCACCAGCTTGCCCGCGAGTAGCGCGGCCCGGGAGATCGGCGCGGCCTCGATGCGGCGGAAGGTGCCGGCCCGCTTTTCGGCCAGGATGCTGCTGGCCAGCAGGGTCACGATCCAGAAGATGCCGAAGATGGTGTAGCCGGGGACGTTCTGCTGGAAAGTGTCCGGGTAGTCCGAAAGCGACATGCCCGTCGGGAAGCTGCGCTCCACCGTCACGCGGCGCGCCCGCCGTGCCAGCCGATTCGGCGCGAAGGCCTGCTTCGCCTGGGTCAGGATCTTCCGTCGCTGGGCCTCCGAGAGCTCCACGGGGACGAGCTGCAGCAGCGACTCCACCTCTTCGGGGACGGCCACCAGGTAGGTGGTCTGGCGCAGCACCCCCGCCACCACGCCCCGGATGGGCGCCACGTACTGTAGCGACGCCACCGGATCCACCAGGATCTCCACCCGCGCAGGCTGCTCGGGAGCCTCTGGGCCAGACAGCACCTGGGAGAACTCGGGGGGGAACACCAGGGCCACCGCGCGGTCGCGCTCGGTGACCAGCCGCTCGGCGGTCGCGCGATCCAGGGGACGCCCCTGCCAGCGCGAGCGCAGCCGGAAGGCCTTCAGGGCCCCGAGCTGGTCCAGCACGCGGTCGGCCTGGGGGCCGCGATCCTCGTTGACCACCAGCAGCTCCACGGGGTTGCCCTTCTCGGGATCGAACATCCCCTGCAGCGCCGCGCTCATCACCACGATGAACATGAAGGGCATCAGGAAGGTGAGCGCCAGGGCGCCCGGATCCCGCAGAAACAGGCGCAGCTCCTTGCCGGCGATGGCGAACACCTGGCGGATCATGCTCGGATCCTAATCCCGAAAGCGGCGGCCGGTGAGCTGCAGAAAGACCGACTCGAGGTCGGGCTTGAGCACCTCGAGGCCCAGCAGCTCCACGTCCCGCGTGCGGCACAGCTCCACGATGTCGGCCAGGGCCGCCCGCGCGTCCCGGGCCCGGATCGCCACCTTGCCATCGCGGCGGCGGAGCTGCTCCACCGTCGACAGCCCGGCGATGGCCTCGGCCATGGCGTTCAGCTCGGGAGCCGGAAACCCGGCCTCGATGACGCCGCCTCCCAGCCGCTTGATGAGGGCCCGGGGGGAGTCCAGAGCCAGCAGAAGGCCCTCGTCCATGATGGCCACGCGATCACAGAGTCGCTGCGCCTCCTCCATGTAGTGGGTGGTGTATAGCAGGGTGTAGCCTTCGTCGCGCAATCCCTCGACGAACTCGAAGATGAAGTTGCGAGACTGGGGGTCGATGCCCACGGTGGGCTCGTCCAAAAAGAGCACCTGGGGGCGGTGGACCAACGCCACGGCGATGTTGAGCCGGCGCTTCATCCCCCCCGAGAAGGTCCGCACCAGATCGCGCTGCCGATCCGCCAGGCCCACCACGGTGAGCGCCTCGGCGCACCGGCGTCGCAGGGTTTCTGCGTCCAGGCCGTACAGCTTCCCGAAAAAGCGCAGGTTCTCCAGGGCCGTCAGGCGATCGTACAGGGCCAGGTCCTGAGGCACCAGGCCGAGGGTGGCTTTGATCCGGGCGGCGTCCTTTTGCAGGGAGTGGCCGGCGATGGTCACCTCTCCGCGGTCGGGGGTCAGCAGGGTCCCGAGCATGGAGAGGGTGGTGGTCTTGCCGGCGCCGTTGGGGCCCAGCAGGCCGAAGATCTCGCCGCGCTGCACCTCGAAGCTCACGCCCCGCACGGCCGGACGTTCTCGGTAGGACTTGTGCAGGTCCTCCACCCGGATCACGGTTACTCCTCAGGAGCGTGACGGTGGCAAATCGGTGCCCCCGTCCTCGGGTCCGGCGTTGCCGCCGTCTTCGGGGTCTGCTGGGTCTACGGGGTCTACGGGGTCTACGGGGTCTACGGGGTCTACGGGGTCTACGGGGTCTGCGCAACCTTCGTCCCCGGATTCGGTGAGCTGGGGATGGGAGTCGCGGGCCGGGGCCCGGGGCAGGGTGAGCTCGACGGTGGTGCCTTGCTGTAGCTTGCTGTCCACCCGGATGGTCCCCCCGTGCGCGTCGATCACCTCCTTGACGATGGCCAACCCCACGCCGAAGCCCCCGTAGGCGCGGGTGGAGGAGGAGTCCACCTGGAAGAACCGCTCGAAGATTTGCTCCAGGTGCTTCGGCGCGATCCCGACGCCCCGGTCCTCCACGCGGATGCCCACGTCGTCGGCGCCGACCTCTCGGGCCGTCAGCCACACCTCCGAGCCTTCGGCGGAGAACTTGATGGCGTTTTCCAGCAGGTTGATCACCACCGAGGTGAGCTGCGTCTCGTCCCCGAGCACGGCGGGCAGGTCGGCCGGGACCTCTACCACGAGGTCGATGTCCGCGCCGCGGGCCTGGGGCCGGACCGTAGCCAGCGCCGAGTCCACCAGTCGGCTCACCGGCGCCGGGCCCTTGCGCTGGGGCCACAAGCCGGCCTGCAGCGCGGTCATCTGCAGCAGCCCGTCGATGATCCGCTCGAGCCGGGCGATGTTGCGCAGGATCCGGTCCACCCACCTCTGCTGGGTCTCCCGTGCGGGCGGCCCGCCGCGCATCAGCTCCACGTAGCCCCGGATGCCCACCAGGGGCGAGCGCAGCTCGTGGGACACGTTGGCCAGCAGGTTGTTTTTCATCTCGTCGAGCTTGCGCAGCTCCCGGTTGGCGCGCTCGAGCATCTCTTGTTGGCGCCGGCGCTGGGTGATGTCCCGAAAGAGCCCCAACACGGCCTCTCGGCCCCGGTAGCGCATGGGGCTGCCGCTGATCTCCACCGGCACGCGGTGGCCGTCGGCGTGGAGCACGTGGACCCCCGAGTTGATGGCTCCACCGGAGCTCGAGTGCTCGGCGAAGATCCGGCGGGCGAGCTCCGCCTCTTCGGGGGGATGGATTTCCACCTGAGGCATGCCCAGCAGCTCGTCGAAGCTGCGCCCCAGGAGCGTGGCGGCCCGCTGGTTGGCGTCCAGCAGGGTCCCGGTGTGGGTGTCCGCGATGAGGATGGCGTCGTTGGCCGCCTCGATGACGCCCCGATAGCCCGCCTCCATCTCGGTGAGGGCCAGCTCCGCCTCGGCGTGCTCGGTGACGTCGAGCACCAGCGAGCCCACCCCGCTCACGCCGCCGTCGGCCGTGACCAGGGGCCAGTAGCTCGCGCGGTAGCGCCGGGGGATGCCCGCGTCGGTGGTGCGCCGGCCCTCGAGGGTCTGCCGCAGCGGGGACGACTCCCCGGCGAGCACTCGCTGCAGGGCCTCCTCCACCTGGTGACCGAAGGAAAGCAGCTCGCTGGGGCGCTGGCCGATGTGCTCCGCCGCCGGTCGGTTGTTGAGCCGCGCCAGGGTGGCGTTGACGAAGCGATAACGCTGGTCCGGGCCGAAGACCGCCATCCCCACCGGCGCCGCTTCCACCAGCGCGGTGAGCTCGGCGTGCCCGATGGCGGGCGGATCGGAGGAGTGCTCGTTCATGGCGCGGGCTCGTTCATGGCGCGGGCGCGCTCAAGGTCCGGGCAGCAGCCGGTAGCGCAGGGCCGAGCCGTCCTCGTCGGGGCTCTGACCGCTCTCGTCTTCCCACAGGGCGAAAAACCACCCGCGCGTCTCGCACAGGGCGGGCGCGAGCTGGGCGTTCCAGAAGGTGGTGTTCACCTGGTAGTCGTCGCCGGCGGGTGAAAGCGCCGTGGCCACCGCCGAGCCGGTGGGCGTGAACAGCCGCGCGCGCACGCTGGCCCCCGAGCCGTCGATGGTGCTCCAGTCCTGCCAGGCCACGGCGAAGCGCCCGTCGGCGAGCACGGCGGGCGCCGGCAGGAGCTGATCCGCGGCGAAGGTGGTGTTGATCTGGAAGTCCCCGTCGGTGGCGGTCTGGCCGTTGACGCGGGGGGCGCCGCCGGCGTCCAGCAGCCGCGCCCGCACGCCGTAGTGCGCGAGGTCCTCGAGCTGGCTGTCGTCGGTCCACACCACCACCGCGCCCAGCCCCGGCTGCGCCCCCACCCGGGGCGAGGCCTGCAGGCCGGCGGTGGTCTCGTTGACCCGGAAGTCGGTGCCCGGGCCCGCGAAGGCGCCGGTGGGCTCCAGCAAGGTGGCGGCGACTCCGTAGGAGTCGGCGTCGAGCTGGCCGGAGCCGTCGGCCCAGACCACCAGGAAGCCGCCGTCGATCCAGGCCACGTCGGGCTGGATCTGGGCCCCCGGGGTCACCTGGTTGATGGGAAACGATCCGTCGTCGCTGCTCTGGGCGTTGACCCGCGGGTTCCCGAGGGAGTCGAACAGCCGGCCGCGCAGGCCGAAGCCGTCCGCGTCCGGTCCCACCCACACCGCGAGGAATCCCCCGGAGGGATCCGCCGCCACCACGGGCGTGGCCTGCTCCCCGCTGTGATCGACCGTCAGCGTGATCTCTCCGCCCACTGCCGCGCCGTCCGGCGCGATGACGCGACCCCGCACGTCGGGGCCGGCGCTGTGGGCGCCGCTCTCGTCGCGCCAGACCACGGCCACGTTGCCGCCGGCCAGCAGCGCGGCCCGTGGCTGGCTCTGGTGGCCGGTCACCTCCAGGTTCACCGTGAGCTCCTCGTCGGTGCCGTTGAAGCTGTCTTGCGGGATCCCGTCGCTGCCGAAGCGCCGCAGGCGGATCCCGGCCCCGTCGCCGTCCACCCCGCTCCAGTCGGAAAACACCGCGATCACCGCGGTGGCGTCGCAGGCCAGGGCCGGCTCGCGCTGGTCCCCCGCCGTGGCGGCCGTGGCCACCAGGTCCCACTGGTCGTTGAGGGTGCAGGTGGAGTTGCAGCCGTCTCCGGACACGAGGTTGCCGTCGTCGCACCGCTCGTCGCCCTCCACCTCGCCGTTGCCACACTCTGGCGGCGCCGCGTCGGGGGGCACGTAGCGGTCGGGCCACACCGCCGCGTCGGGACCGGCGTCCGGCAAGGCGGCGTCGGGCCCCGCGTCCGGCTCCGGATCGTCGCCGCCGGTGGGCCCGCAGGCCGCCCCGCCGCCCACCGCGAGGAACGCCGCGAGGAACGCCGCGAGCCAGGCGCCGAGCCAGACCCCCGCCATCGGCGATGCGCTGCGCGCGCGCCGCGCGCGATCGGCGCGCGAGGGGTTGGGACAGAAAACGAAACGGCTCAGCTTGCGCCGCTGCATGATGATCTCCCGTGAGGCGCGGGGGCGGTCGTTCTCGCGGCTCCGGTGGTCCCGGTGGTCCCGGCAGTCCCGGTGGTCCCGGCAGTCCCGGTGGTCCCGGCAGTCCCGGTGGTCCCGGCAG
>CAYFWA010000180.1:0-589 GCA_964346625.1 uncultured Myxococcales bacterium | reverse complement strand
TCCCGGGAGTCCCGGAGCGCCGCCGCGCCGCCGCATTCGCCAGGATGCCGCGAATGGAATCTGGTCCGAATCATAGCGCAGCCTGCGGCCGCAACCAAACCCCGCGATCCCGGATCGTCGAGCGGCCGGCTGGCACGCCTCCTGCTTCGCCCCCTCCGGCCGCGCCCGGTGCCGGCGCCGTACACACCCGAGCCGCCGGACAAAGGTCCGACCCCTTGTTTGCTAGGTGGCGGAGAAATGTCCGCGTACGCGGACAAAAGTCGGGGACCTTGGGGGTAGGTGGCGGAGAAATGTCCGCGTACGCGGACAAAAGTCGGGGACCTAGCAAACAAGGAGGTGGACTTATGTCCGCCGTCCGCGCCGGAGCCGGCCTCCGGAGCCGGCCCCCGGAGCCGGCCCCCGGAGCCGGCCCCCGGAACCGGCCGGCGGAGCCGGCCCCCGGAACCGGCCCCCGGAACCGGCCTCCGGAACTGAGAAAAAGGGCGATATCCGGATCTCTCACCACGATAATGACCCGTTTTTTCGAGAGAAACAGGGTTACGAGCCGAATCTAGCGTGATCCGGATTGTGCGAAAACGAACGCTTTGCT
>CAYFWA010000179.1:3852-10412 GCA_964346625.1 uncultured Myxococcales bacterium | reverse complement strand
CGCGACGAAGCCGCGACGAAGCTGTGACGAAGCCGCGACGAAGCCGCGACGAAGCTGTGACGAAGCCGCGACGAAGCCGTGACGAAGCCGCGACGAAGCCGCGACGAAGCCGCGACGAAGCCGTGACGCGGTGATCAGACCCTACCGCCAGTCGCGCTCCAGCACCGCCAGCACCTCGAGGTGCGGGGTCAGGGGCATCAGGTCGAAGCCCTGCAGGGTGGCCACGCGGTAGCCGGCCTCGCGCAGGGCGGCCAGGTCACGGCCCAGGCTGCGGGGCGAGCAGCTCACATAGACGATCCGGCGCACCGCCTCCCGCGCCAGCGCCTCGCGCAGCGCCGCGCCGCAACCCGACCGCGGGGGGTCGAGCACCACCACGTCGGGCCCGGGCTCGGTGTGCGGGCGCGCCGAGAGCCAGCGCCGGGCGTCGGCGGCCTCGAAGGTAAGGGCTCGTGCAAAAACAACTCCGGGATTCGGCCGCCGATCCATCCCGGCCCGCGGCGTCGTTCGTCGGTTAAATACGTCAATGTATTCGCCCTCCTCACTCCTTGCGGGCCGGGCGCCTCGGCGGCCTCGGTCCTTCGAGCTTGTTTTTGCACGAGCCCTAAGCCCCAACAGCCCCGCCTCCCGGGCCCCGCGCTCGGCCAAGGCCACGGCCCGCGGATCGCGCTCCACTCCCAGCACCGCCGGGCCGTCGGCTCCCCGCTGATGGGCGATGACCTGGCTCAGGGCGCCCGCCCCGCAAAAGAGCTCCACGATCTGTCGCGGGGGCGGCGCGGGCGCGCCCGCGCCCTGCGCAGGCGCCAGGGGCGCCAGCGCCGCAGCCGCGGCCTTTTCGTACAGCCGCGCGGCCTGCTCCCGGTTGACCTGTCCGAAGCCGTGGCCGCTGAGCCACACCCGGGCCGGACCGTAGCGCTCGGGCAGCTCCGTGGCGCCCCAAAGCGGTGTCGTCTGGCCGGAGAAGATCACGTTTCCGCCAGAGTCGTTGACGTCCAGGCCCACGCCCACCAGCTCCGGCAGCTCCGCCCGCAGCTCCTGCACCAGCGGCGCCAGGTCGCCGTCGCGCGCCGGGTCGGGCCGCCGCGCGGTCACCAGGGTCAAAAGCAACTGCCCGGCGTGGTTGGCCCGGATCCCCACGTAGCGCAGCAGGCCCTGTCCGCTCCGTTCGTCGTAGACCGGCCAGGGTCCCTGCGCCAGCAACCTCTCGAGGACCGCGGCCGCGGCGTCCACGGCGGGATCGGTCACCGGGCAGCCCACGGTGCGCACCACGTGGTGCGACCGGGGCACGTACCCGCCGAGCACCAGACGCTGGCCCTGGTGGCCCACCACGTACTTGGCCCCGCTGCGGTAGCCCTGCCGCCGGGACGAGGGCAGCACCCGGGGCTGGCCCAGCCGCGCCTCCGGCGCCGCTTCGGCCAAAGCCTCGAGCACCTCTCGCTTGGCCCGCGCCTCCTCCTCGGCGTCGAGGTGGGACCAGGGACACCCCCCGCAGACGTGCCCCGCCGCGCCCGGCGCCCGGAGGCGATGGGGCGAGGCCTCGCGCAGCCGCCGCAGCCTCCCCCAGGCCACCGGCTGGTGGGGGCTCAGATGGACGATCTTCACCTCCGCGGTCTCGCCCCGGATCCCCGCCGGGACCCGGACCTCGAGCCCATCGGGGCCAGGCCCCACGGCCCGCCCGTCGGCGTCGTATCCGGTGAAGGTCACCTCCACGCGCTGGCCCTTGCTCGGGGCTCCCGGGTGCTTCGATGAAGTAGCCATGACCTCAGCAAGTGACCCGGGCGGCGCCCGTTTGCAAGGCCTTGTTGAGACGCGGCGGATTCCCGGGGGTCGATATTGACTCCCCCCCGGCCGTGTGCCAGGCTTCCGCAGCGATTTCGGCTCATCCACGCCGTCGGCAGATCGGAGGATCCTGACATGGCGAACCTCAAGACGTCCTACCTCGGGCTCGAGCTCGAAAACCCCCTGGTGGTGGGCTCGTGCAGCCTCACCAAGACCGTGGACAAGGTAAGAAAGTGCGCCGAGGCCGGCGCGGGCGCCGTGGTGCTCAAGTCCCTGTTCGAGGAACAGATCCGCGTGGAGTACTCCGAGACCACCGCGGCGCTGGCCAAGGACCTGCACCCCGAGGCCCTGCAGTACCTCGAGGCCGACCTCGCCGCGCAGCACGGCCCGCGCTGGTACCTGGAGCTGATCCGGGAGACCGCCCAGGCCGTGTCCATCCCGGTGATCGCGTCGGTGAACTGCACGGGGGCCCAGACGTGGATCGACTTCGCCCAGCAGATCGCGGCCGCCGGGGCCGCCGCCCTGGAGCTCAACGTCTACGTGCTGCCCGCGGACCCGGACACGCCGAGCGCGGACATCGAGCGGGCCTACCTGGACACCGTGACCCAGGTCAACGACGCCGTGGACCTGCCGCTGGCGGTGAAGCTCGCGCCGTATTTCACCAACGTCGGGCGGCTGGCCGGCCAGCTCGTCGAGCACGGGGCCGACGGCCTCGTGCTGTTCAACCGGCTGTTTCACCCCGACGTGGACCTCGAGGCCGAGGATTTGCGCGGGGGCGTGTCGCTGAGCCACGAGGGCGATCATCGGTCGAGCCTGCGCTGGATCGCGCTGCTTTCCGAGCAGCTTGGCTGCGACCTGTGCGCCTCGGGCGGCGTGCACGACGCCAAGGCCGCCCTCAAGCAGCTCCTGGTGGGGGCGCAGGCCGTCCAGACGGTCTCCGCGCTGTATCGCGGCGGAGTGGGCTCCCTCCGCACCATGCGCGACGAGCTCGCCGCCTGGATGGACGAAAAGGGCTACGCCGACGTGGCGGCGCTGCGGGGGCGGGTGAGCGCCGGAGGGCGCGCCGACGCCCAGCAGCTCGAGCGGGCCCAGTACATCCAAGCGCTGGTGGGCATCGAGTGAGCTGGCCGCTGCCTCGTCCTCGTCGCGGCCGCCCCCTCCGCACGCCGGCTCGGCCATGACCGCTGGCTGCCCAGGCGGCGCGACCGACGGCCGCTCCCGGGATCTGCGCCGGCCGCCCATCGCCGAGATCACCGCCCTGGCGCGGGAGCGGGCCGCCCGGGGCCAGGAGATCATCGACCTCGGCCAGGCGGTGCTCGGCCTCGCCCCGCCCCCCGCCGCCCTGCAGCGCGTGCGCGAGTATTTGAACGACACCGCCGTGCACGTCTACGCGCCCGATCCCGGGCTGCCCGAAGCTCGGGAGGCCGTGGCCGCCCTGTGGCGCGAGGACAAGGGCGTACCCCGGGCCCGGGCGGCGCAGGTGATGCTCACCTGCGGCGCGAACCAGGCCTTCGTCAACGCCCTGCTCACCCTCAGCCGGCCGGGCGACGAGGTGATCACCTTCGGCCCCGGCTACTTCGACCACGAGCTCGCCATCCGGCTGGCCGGCTGCACCCCGGTGGAGGTGCCCCTGCGCCTCACCGGGCCCAGGGGGCGACCAACCACCGGGTTCGACTTCGACGTGGAGGCCGTGGCCGCCGCGCTGTCGCCCCGCACCCGCGCGGTGGTGCTCGTGTCCCCGGGCAACCCCACCGGAGCGGTGATCCCCGAGGCGCAGCGGCGCGACCTCGGTCGGCTGTGTGCCGAACGCGGCCTGTGGCTGATTTCCGACGAGACCTACGACGCGCTGACCTTCCCGCCGGCCCACCACCACAGCCCCCTGGCCGACCCGGAAACTGATCCGGACCGCGTGGTGGCCCTGGGCAGCTTCTCCAAGATCTTCGGCCTGGCCGCCTGGCGCGTGGGCTATCTGCTGGCCTCTGCGGCGTTCGTCGAGGAGGCCATCAAGGCCCAGGACGCGCTGGTGGTGTGCGCCCCGGTGCCGGCGCAGCAGGCCGCCATCGGGGCGCTGGGCCAGCGCGAGGGCTATTTGCAGCGGGCCCGCGAGACGCTGCGGCGGCGACGCGACCGGCTGCTCGAGCGGCTCGCGGAGCACCCGGCCCTGGCGCCCACCCGCCCCGACGGGGGCACCTTCGTGCTGGCCCGGCTAACCCCCACGCCCGGGGACCAGACGGAGACGACGGCACCGGCGGGGACCGAGGCGACGCCGGCCGACGACGTGGCCTTCTGCAAGGCCCTGGTGCGACGCGCCGGCGTGGTGGCGGTGCCCGGCAGCGCCTTCGGCCCCCGGGGCGCGGGCTGGGTGCGCCTGTCGTACGGCAACCAGCCGGCAGCCCAGCTCGATCGGGCCTGCGACCGGCTGCTGGACGCCGCGCAGGGGAGCCCGCTCAACGGCTCTCCTCGGCGATGACCCGGGCGATGCCGTCCCACAGGGCCTCGAAGCCCTCATCCGAGAAGCCGGCGCCGGACTCCAGCCAGCCGGGGTAGCGCTGCCCCTGAAGCTCGCGCTTGTACTGACCCACCACGTCGAGGTGATCTCCTTTGGCCACCTGCCCGATGTCTCCCCAGACCTGGCTGAGGGTGGGCACGATGCCGTCGTTGGAGGCCGCGGTCACCGGGAAGCGCAGCCGGGCCTCGAGGGCCTCGCGGGCCCGGCCTCCCGGCGCGGGGTACGGATAGGAGCGGTGCTCGCGGGAGGTGACCCGGTACACAAGCGCGTACAGGGCGATGCCGATGGGCGTATACAGCGAGGTCAGCGGGGATCCCAGGAAGTTTCGCACGCGGGGCGCCGGGGAGGTGCTCACGTGGCTCACGTAGCGCACGTCTTTGCGGTTGCTCACCGCCGCGTTGAACAGGTCCACCGACTCGGGGGTGAGCTGGATCACCGCGCCCTGATCTTCCGAGATCTCGTGGAGAAACGCCCAGAGCTGGTGGCCGCGGTCCGGTGACACGCTGCGCAGAAGCTGCTCGGCGAAGTGATCCAGGATGGTGTCCTTCTGGCCCACGTAGTCGTCCAAGCGCGCCACCAGCGACATCAGCCGCGCGGTGACCGTGAGCCCCAGCCGGCCCGGCGTGGTGGTGGCCAGCAGGGTGAGGGCGTACAGCACGTTGCGGCCCTGCAGGGTGGTAAAGAAGTTGGCCAGGGGGGTGCCGTAGTGGGGCGTGGACAGGGTCTGGACCGTACGCGTGTGGGCGCCGATGGCCTCCTCCACCTCGGTGGGCACCAGCTCCACACGGGGGGTCACCAGCAGCCGGGCGTCCAGCCCCCCGGTGGAGTGCCCCACGAAGTGCAGCCCCCCGCCCGTGAGCCCCCCGGTCTGCTCCACCTTCTCCATGAGCCGCACGGCGCGCTGGCGGATGGAGCCGGTGGGCATGGTCTTGATCTCGTGGATCACGGCCTTGACGCCGTGGTCGGCCAGGCGGGCCTGGAGCTGCTCGGACACCCCCAGAAAGTAGTTGAGCGTGCCCAGGGAGGTGAAACCGAAGAAGCCGGGGACCAGGTAGACGTGCTGGGTGGTCTGGGTGGTCTGGGTGGTCTGGGTGGTCTGGGTGGTCTGGGTGGTCTGGGTCGACATGAATCGCTCCTGGAATTCGGTGGGTTCGACATCTGGATTTGCGTGTTTGCCCGAGGGACGGCGCGGCGCGGCGCGACGCGGCGCGGCGCGCTTCAGAGGAGCCAGGGCCCGGGCCGCGCCGGGGGCCTCGCGGCGATCCGCGGGAGGATCGCGTCGCGGTGCGACTCCTGGCGGCGCTCGCGCCGTCGCTTGCGGCGCCGACGCACCTCGTCGAGGGGCAAAAGCGGCCCCACCAGGCGGTCGAGGTAGAGCACCCCGTCGAGGTGATCCAGCTCGTGCTGGAAGATGCGCGCCTCCCAGCCGGACGACCGGATGCGCCGCTTTCGGCCCTGCAGGTCGCGGTAGACCACCGTGACCTGGTGGGCGCGACGCACCAGGCCGCCCACCCCCTGCACGCTGAGGCAGGCCTCGTAGCCGTCGACCTGGGCGCGCGAGCGCTGCACGCAGACCGGCTCCACGCAGGTGAGCACGGGCTTGTCCTCGCGCTGGAGCTGCACCAGCACCACGCGGCGCGAAAGCCCCACCTGGGGCGCGGCCAGGCCCACTCCCCCCGAGCGCGCCAGCGACTCGCGCATGCTCGCGTCGATGCGCTCGAGGGTCTTGGCGCTCAGGGCGCGGGCCGGGGCCGCGCGCCGCCGCAGCACCGAGCTGGGGTCCGGGGCCTGGCGCGACCACTGGAGCACCGGCAGCGGGCGGGGCGACTGCCACAGCAGCCGCCGCTCGGCCGCGTCCAGCGCCTGCGATCGCGGGGGCGACGCCCCGCGCGCCCCGGTCCGGGGGCCACAGCCCGCGAGCAGCCCGCCCGCGCCCGCCCCGGTGAGACCCAGGCCCGCGGCGCTCCCGGCCCTCGCCGTCCCCGCCAGCCATTGTCTTCGCGTCCAGTGCATGGTGAGCCTGTCCTTGCAAGCCTCCAGCTCGGCCACGCCGCGGTCTGCGGCGCGGCGCCCGGGGACCTGGCCCAGCATGCCGCGGGGCGAGCGGGGACGCAACCCGCGAGCCCCCCTGGCGCGCATGATCCGGGCGGCAGGGCGACGCGCAGAAGCGGCGTAGGGAGCGTGTGGAGCCGTGCGCGGGGCGACGGGCAACCCGCGGGTTCAATCGTGGATCGGGGGCTCAATCGTGGATCGGGGGCTCAATCGTGGATCGGGG
>CAYFWA010000179.1:2194-3752 GCA_964346625.1 uncultured Myxococcales bacterium | reverse complement strand
GATCGGGGGCTCAATCGTGGATCGGGGGCTCAATCGTGGATCGGGGGCTCAATCGTGGATCGGGGGCTCAATCGAGAAACGCTGGCAAAGACGCCTCGAACACGCGGGGCGAGCCGTCGGGCGCCTCGAGGGTGAGCCGGGCGGCGTGCAGACACAGCCGGGTCACGGCGCGGCTGCCGGCGGCCGTGGTGAGCTGCCGCGGCCCGCCATACAGGCCGTCCCCCAGGATGGGGCAGCCCAGGTGCGCCAGGTGCACGCGGAGCTGGTGGGTCCGGCCGGTGTGCAGCCGCAGCCAAAGAGCGCTGTAGGGCCGCTCGGCGCGGGCGCGCTCGTGCACCTGATAGTCGGTGCGCGCCGGGGCCCCGCTAACGTCCACCCGCTGCCGCCCACGGCGGCCCGGGTCGCGCCCGATGGGCACCTCGATTCGCCCCTGATCTCGGGGCGGTGCACCTTGAACCAGGGCGTAGTACTCCTTGCGGGCGCGCCCGGATTCGAACTGGGTGGTGAGCTCGCGGGCGCCCGCGCGGTCGAGCGCCAGCGCCATCACCCCCGAGACGGGTCGATCGAGCCGGTGCACCACGTGCGGCGAGCGCGGCAGCCCGAGCTGCCGGGCCAGCAGCGCCGGGAGCGTCCCGCGCTCACCCAGGGGAGTCGCCGCCGCCGCCACCCCGGCGGGCTTGTCCACCACCAGGAGCTGCTCGTCGCGATACAGCACCCGCGAGGTCAGGCTCACCTGGGGCTCGGGCGGCAGCTTGCGCGGGGCCCGGATCCGATCCCCGACCTGGACCGGCTGGCGGCGACCGCGGGCCCGCTTCCCGTTGACGGTCACGGCCCCGGCCCCCACAAGCTCCTGGACTTGCTCGGGCTTTAGGTGGGCGGCCTGACGCAGGACCTCTCCCAGGGGACGCCCTCCGTGGGCGGAGGGGACCTCAAACTGCAGGTATCGGGACTCGCGCGGCATGGTGATGGACATCCTGCCCGCTCTCTGCTAAAGAATGAAGCAGTTAGTTCTGTAAAGTTCTGAAGCGTACTTCCACCGAGGCAGCTAATGGGCAGGGCCGAGCAGATCGAGCGTCGGCGACGACGCGGCCGATCCGAGTCCTATGAAATCGAGCACGAGGGCGACGACCCGATCCGCAGCCGGTATCGGGTCCGTGGCTCCAGTGGGCGGGCCTACGAGGTGGTGCTGTGGGAGCCCGGCGCGCAGGTGCATTACTGTAGCTGCCCCGACTTCGACACCAACGCGCTGGGGACCTGCAAGCACGTGGAGGCGGTGCTGCATCACCTCACCGAGCAGCATGCCGAGGCCTTCGCCGAAGCGCAGGAGGCCCCCCCCCAGGCCCCGCTGGTGTACCTGGACACCACCGCCTCGCCTCCGGTCGTGCGCCTCCTGGGGATGGAGACCGCCAGCGAGCAGGCCGCGCCCCACCTCGAGGCCCTGTTCGCGCCGCCGGCCGCGGACAAGCCGGCGAAAGCATCCGCCAAGAAATCCACCAAGAAATCCACTAATAAATCCACCAAGACCACCAAGACCGCCAAGACCGCCAAGGCTGCCAAG
>CAYFWA010000179.1:0-2094 GCA_964346625.1 uncultured Myxococcales bacterium | reverse complement strand
CCAAGACCGCCAAGACCGCCAAGGCTGCCAAGGGCGCCAAGGCCACTGAGGCCGGCGCAGACGAGGAGCCGACGGGAAACGGGGCGCCGGCGGGACAGACGCACTGGAGCCTGCGCGCCGAGGCGGATCGCAAGGCAGTGGACCAGCTCTTTTCCGACGCCGAGGAGCTGGGAATCCGGCTGGCCCCTTCCGTGCAGCGCTTCGTGGAGCGCCAGCGCGAGCGCCAGGATCGCGAGGCGGATCTGGCCGAGGCCAGCCAGACCTTCGCGGCGTGGCGCGAAACGCTTTTGGCCCGCCAGCAGCGCGGCGAAAAACCCGACCCGGACGACGAGGCGCGCGCCACCTGGGTCAAGCGCTTCGGAGATCTGGAGCCCTGGGCCGCCGATGGCGCCGCCCACCTGGTGCGCCAGGGCCGCGCCCTGCTCGCGGACGAGCCAGAGCTCGACAAGCTGCGCCAGACCCTGGCGGCCACCGAGTTTTTCCGGCTCACGGGCCGCGCCCAGAAGATCCTGGTGGCCTGCCCCGCGTCGCGCCGCCACCTGTGGCGGGCGGCCATCCGGATGCGCAGCGGGCTCGAGCCGCGGATCATCGGCGGGGTGACCTTCGAGGAGCTCGCGCGCTCCGAGGCCAAGAGCGCCTACTGCGTGGTGACCTTCAACCGGCTGTATCGCAACCTGGACAAGCTGCAGGCCACCGACTGGGACGTGCTGGTGCTCGACGAGGTGCAGCGGATCAAGAGCTGGCCCGCCCCCACCGGCCGGGCCATCAAGTCGCTGCAGACCTCCTATGCCTTCGCCCTGAGCTCGGGGCACCTCGAGCAGCGCCCGGCCGACTACTTCTACACCATCCAACTGCTGGACCCCTACCTGCTCGGCCCGGCCTGGCGGTTCCTCGAGCAGCACGTGGTGCGCGACGCCCGGGGCGCCGCGGTGGGCGTGGAGAAGATGGATCAGGCCGTCGAGGCCAGCGAGCCGCTGTGGCTGCGCCGCTCCGGCGACGAGCTGAGCCTGTCGGGCCCCGCCCGGCGGCTGGAGCTGTTCGTGGACGTGACCCACTCGCAGCACCGGCAGATCGATCCGGTGCTGCGCACGTTGCTGGCCATGACCCGCACGGACAAGGAGTGGACCCACGAGCAGCGCCAGGAGCTCATCTCCCTGCTGGAGCGGCTGCGGACGGTCTGCACCGCCCCGGAGCTGATCAAGCCCAACCACCCCGGCTCCCCCAAGCTCGACGAGCTGACCCACCTGGTGGAGGAGCTGTGCTGCGGCAGCGGGCGCCGCGTGACCGTCTTCTGCCGGCAGGACAGCCTCAGCGAGGTGGTGGCCCAGCGCCTTTCGCCCCTCGCGGCCGAGATCCACACCCTCGAAGCGAACCAGAGCCTGGCGGCCCGCAAAAAGCGCATCAAGCAGCTCGCCGCCGCCGAGCAGCCGACGGTGCTGGTAATCAGCGACGCCGCGGCGTCGGGGCTGGATCTGACGCCCCTCACCGAGGTGGCGATCCACGCCGAGCTGCCGTGGCAGCCGGCGCGGTTCCAAAAGCGCCGCGAGTCCATCGGCGCGGAGACGGACGGCGGCTGCCTGCTGGAGCTGCAGCTCCTTTGCACCAGCACCCCCGAGCAGGCCGCGGCCGAGGCCCTGCGCCGCCGCGCCGACCACCTCGGCCGGCTGGTCACCGATCCGGAGCTGGAGCTCGAGTCGCTGCTCGAGGCCGAGGAGTGGCAGCTCCGCGAGCTCATCGGCCTCGTGGTGGACGAGCGCATGGTGCTGCGCCCGAAAAAGGCGCTGCTTTCCGGCAAACCGGTGACGGCCCCGGCGCGCCCCTTCACCCTGCGCGGCCTCAAGCAAAAGGAGCGCATCCGCAAAGGCCAGGCGCCCCAGCAGCGCTACCTGCTGGGAGAGGGCAAGGGCGCGGCCCGGGCGGCGCCGGCGCCGGGCACCCCCGCCCGCAGCGCCCCGGCCCAGGGCGCCCCCGCCCACGGAGCCCCGCCGCGGGGGGGGGGGGCCCCCCCGGCCCCCGCCCCCCCCGCGCCCCCGCCCCCCCCCCCCGGGCCCCCCCCCCCCCCACCCCCCCCCCCCGCCCCCCCCCCGGCCCCCC
>CAYFWA010000178.1:0-10487 GCA_964346625.1 uncultured Myxococcales bacterium | reverse complement strand
CGACGCCCGGGAGATGCTCAAGCGCGAGATGCTGGACGAGGCCCGGGCCCGGGCCGCCAGCGAGGTGCGCAAGATCGAGGAGGAGACCGCCGAGACGGTGGAGGCGCGGGCCAAGGAGCTCATCGTCACGGCCATCAGCCGCTACTCGGGAGAGTACGTCTCCGAGCGGACGGTGAGCGTGGTCCAGCTCGCCTCCGACGACATGAAGGGGCGCATCATTGGCCGAGAGGGGCGCAACATCCGCGCCCTGGAGGCGGCCACGGGCGTGGATCTCATCATCGACGATACCCCCGAGGCCGTGATCATCTCCTGCTTCAACCCGGTGCGCCGGGAGGTCGCCCGCGCGGCCCTCACGCGGCTGATCGCCGACGGTCGGATTCACCCCTCCCGCATCGAGGAGGTGGTGAAAAAGTGTCAAAAGGAGGTGGATCTGCAGTGCCGCGAGGACGGCGAGCAGGCCATCTTCGACCTCGGGTTGCACAAGGTGCGACCCGAGCTGGTGACCATGCTCGGCAGCATGCGCTTCCGGTCGAGCTACTCGCAGAACCTGCTGCAACACTCGGTGGAGGTGGGATTTCTGGCCGGCCTCATGGCCGCCGAGCTGGGGGCCAACGTGAAGCAGGCCCGCCGGGCCGGGCTCCTGCACGACATCGGCAAGACCGTGGACCACGAGTCCGAGGGCTCCCACGCCGAGGAGGGCGCCGCCGTGGCCAAGAAGCTCAACGAATCTCCCAAGATCGTCTCGGCCATCGCGGCCCATCACGGCAACCCCGCGCCCAAGAACGTCCTGGAGAACCTGGTGCAGGCGGCCAACGAGCTCTCGGCCCGGCGTCCCGGCGCTCGGCGCGAGGCCCTGGCCGGCTTCGTGAAGCGGCTCGAGGAGCTCGAAAAGGTGGCCGGGGACTACTCGGGCATCAAGCGCGCCTACGCCATCCAGGCGGGCCGGGAGGTGCGGGTGATGGTGGACACGGCCAAGATCTCCGATGACGAGTCGGTGGTCCTGGCCCGGGAGATCGCGGGGCGCATCGAGAACGAGCTGAGCTATCCCGGACAGATCCGGGTGAACGTCATCCGCGAGAGCCGCGCATCCGACGTCGCGAAGTGATTCCGAGTTGATTGTCGGAGGGGCGGGGGAAACCCGCCCGGCCGGAACCCGCCCGGCCGGAACCCGCCCGGCCGGAACCCGCCCGGCCGGAACCCGCCTGGCCGGAACCCGACCGGCCGGGCATGGACAGGGTGGAGGCCATGAGCGAGCGGTGGGTCTACCTCGACGGCGAGCTGATGGCGGCAACGCAGGCGCGGGTGTCCGTGCAGGACCGCGGGTTGCTGCTGGGCCTCGGAGCGTTCGAAACGATGCGCGCCTACGGCGGCCGCGTGTTCCGCCTGGGGACGCACCTCGCGCGGCTGGGCGAGGCGCTGCGCTGGCTGGAGATCGAGCCGGGGCCCGCGCTGGAGCGCGACCGGCTGTACGGCGTCGTCGGCGCGCTGCTGGCGCGAAACGGCCTGACCGAGTCGCGGCTGCGGCTGACGGTCACCGCGGGGCTCGCGGCGCCGGCCGAGGCGCAGAAGCCCGGCAGCTCGACCTCCGAAGCGCGCCCCACGGTGCTGCTGACCGCGGAGCCGGTGGCCCCGCCGCCGCGGCGCGCTTACGAGCAGGGCGTGAGCGCCAGCCTGCACCGGCTCCCTCGCGGAGTGGGGCCGCTGGGCGGCCACAAGCTCACCAGCTACGCGGGCTACGTGCTGGCGCGCCGGGGGGCCACCCGGCAGGGGGCCGCCGAGGCGCTGCTCATCGACCGGGACGACCAGGTGGTGGAAGGGGCTTTTTCGAATGTATTCGCGGTGATGGAAGGGGAGGTGTGGACGCCGCCGCTGGAGGCGGGGGCGCTGCCCGGGGTCACGCGTCAGGTGGTGCTGGAGCTCCTTCGCTCCGAGGGGCTCGAGGGCGGCGAACGAGCGCTGAAGACCCGCGAGCTGGTCGGCGCCCAGGAGGTCTTCCTCACGTCCTCGGTGGCGGAGCTGCTGCCCGTGGTACGGATTGGTGGCGAGGGCGTGGGTCACGGCGGACCCGGTCCGATGACCCGCCGACTGTGGAGGGCCTACCGCGACCGCGTCCGGCGGGAGAGCCGGGGCACCGAGGCCCCTACGTCGGACGCGGATCGGGCGGGCCAACAGTGAGGGTGCGGGGCGACGTTGAGCTGGGGAAGGGACGACGTCGGCCCAGGGCCGGGAGGCCATTGAGGCCAGGGCAGGGACCTTTTCGGCCCGGGGCACAGAGGCCGTTTTCCCGGGGCACGGAGGCCGTTTTCCCGGGGCACGGAGGCCGTTTGGCCCGGGGCAGGGAGGTCGTTGGACCAGGGCAGGGAGGTCGTTGGACCAGGGCAGGGAGGTGGCTGTCCCCCGAGGTTCGTGTTAGGCTGGGGCAGCCAGCCGATGGGTAGCACCATGCAGAGAGGTTTCACACGGACGACCGGGCTGCTGCTGATGGGTCTGCTCGGGGTGTTGCTCGCGAGCAGCGGCGCCACCCCGGTGACCTCGGCGCGGGCCGCGGGCCCAGGCGAGGGCCACCGAGCCCAGGCCTCACCGGGCCGACTGCGTCCGGTAGCGCGCCCTCCGGCGCCGCCGCCCGGGCGAACCGATGACGGCGCAAGGCGGCGATCTGCGCGGCCGCGGCAGACTGCGCCCGGACCGCGCGCCTCCCCCGCGCGGCGCCCAGCGGTGGCGCGTCGGTCCGCGCCCCGTTCGAGCTCCGCCCCGGCCCCTGCCATCGTGGGCGCGGGGGCTCGCGCCACGATCGCGGCCCGGGCCGCGGCCCGTCGGGTGCGCGCACGGTATGCCTTCTTCAAGGGTGGGCGCCGGATGTGGGGCAACGGCGTGGGGCGCAAGATCGCGCTGACCTTCGATGACGGCCCCTACTACCAGACCACGCCACGGCTGCTCGATCACCTGGACGCCTTCGGGGTGAAGGCCACGTTCTTCGTCAACAGCAGGAACTTCGATCCGGACGGCCTGATCACGGGCAAGAGCTACAAGGTGCTCGAGGAGATCCACCGCCGCGGCCACCTCCTCGGGAACCACACCCACAGCCACCCCATCCTGCCGGCGCTCACCGCCGAGAAGCAGCGCAAGCAGATCCGGCTGGCCGACCGGGCCATCGAGCGGATCACCGGGGCGCCGTCCACCCTGTTCCGGCCACCCTACGGCAAGCTCTCACCCTTCGCCGCCAAGGTGCTCGAGAAGCAGGGCAGCACCGTGGTGATGTGGAACCTCGGCTCGGACGACGACAAGGACTTCAACGTCTCCAAGGTGGTCAACAACCTCATGCGCAAGCTGGAGCGCCAGGGGGGCGGGATCATCCTGCTGCACGACACCCACTACTGGTCCATCGAGGCCGTCCCCTCCCTGCTGCGTGCCATCCGCGTGGAGTCCTGCAAGCAGCTCGCCGCCGGGGAGGAGCCCTACGAGGTGACCGGGCTGCAGTATTTCCACCGACCACGCCAGGGCTCGCGTCGGACCTCGCCGCAGGACCACGCCGCCTGGATCCAGCGCCGTGCGGCCCTGAAGCGGCTTTGCCAAACCCCTGCGCAGGGCCCGGTGCCTGCGTTCATCCGCGGAGAGTAGCCGTGAACTGTCCCAACTGTGGCGCCCCCTACGAGCCCCAGAATACGCACTGCGAGATCTGCGGCGTCGAGCTCCCCTCCCACTGCGAGGTCTGCGGCGTGGACACGCCCAACGGCATCGAGCTGTGCATCCAGTGCCGCACGGAGCAGACCCCCACCGGCTTCGACGCCGCTTCTTTCACCGCCACGACCTTCGAGGTGCCCGAGGCGGTGCTGCCCTCGGGGCTGGACGTGCGCGCCCAGTACGTGGGGCGCAGCCGGCTGCTGAACCGGATGCTGGAGATCTACGACGAGGGTGCGCGTAAGGGGGAGTTCCAGTTCGTGGCCCTGGTGGGCAAACCGGGGATGGGCAAGTCCGCCTTCCTCGGCAGCGTTCGGGAACGCCTTCTGCAGCGGGGCGTGGAGGCAGAAAAGGAGGCGGAAAAGGGGGCGGGGGGAGAGGCGAGCGCCGCGGCGGTGGAGGACACGAGCACGGAGGAGGTCAAATCGGCCGTCAAGGAGGCGGTCGCGGAGGCCGGCAAGGAGGCGGGCCAGAAGACCGGCCACAAGACCGGCCACAAGACGGCTCCTTTGCCCCCCCGGGTGATCACCGGCCGGGCGGGCGGGCAGGGCGCGCCGCCCTTCGCGGCCTTCATCCGGATGCTGCGGGGGCTGTTCGAGCTGCCAGACGACGCCTCCTCCGACGAGGCCCGGGAGAAGCTGCTCGCGGGCGTGAGCCACGTGATCCCCGAGTCGCGGGCCACGGAGGTGGCGCACCTGTTGGGTCAGCTCATGCGGATCCCCTTCCCGGGCAGCCCCATCCTCGAGCCGCTCATGGCCACCCCCGCCCAGCTCGAGATGCGAATCTTCATCGCCATGCGGCGTATGCTGGCCGCCTACGCCGAGCAGCAGCCCCTCGTGATGATCATCGACGACATGGAGCGGGCCACCCCCGAGTCGGTGAACTTGCTGCACTACCTCGCGGCGGGCCTCGCGCGGGAGCCGGTGATGGCCGTGCTCGGCGGCCGCCCCTCCATGACAGACCTCCATCCGCGGTGGGGAGAGGGGGAGTTTTCCGCCCACCGGCTGGAGCTGCCCCCCCTGGAGCCCGACGAGGTGGAGGACCTGCTGCACGAGCTGCTCTCACGGTGCGACCTGATCCCGGAGCGGCTCGTGGAGGTGGTGCGCGATCGGGTGGAGCCCACGCCCCGGGCCGTGCAGGAGCTGGTGCGCTACCTGCTCGAGGCCGGCGCCATCGACGGGGCCAAGGAGCTCTGGGAGGTGGACCTCGCGATCCTGGAAAAGCTCGAGCTCCCCGGCAAGCACGTGGAGATCCTCGAGCGGCGCATGGAGTCCATGGCCGAGGGGGACCGCAACGTGCTCGAGAAGTGCGCGGCCTGCGGCGAGGTGTTCTGGCTGGAGGCCGTGGTGGCGCTGATTCGGGCGGTGTCCATCGGCCACGGGGATGCCGACGGCCCGAGCCTCGAGGTGATCGCGGACACGGGAGAGCGCACCCACCACTCGGTCACCGAGGCCCTCAAGCGCCACGTCACCCGCGGCATCATCGTGGAGTCCGAGACCTCGCACATCCGGGGACAGCAGGAGTACCGGTTCGCCTATCCCCCCATCTGGAACCTGGTCTACGATCGCATCGACGCGGTGGATAGCTGCCACTACCACCAGGTCATCGCCCAGTGGCTGGAGCTGCGGCCCGAAGGGCGATCCGCGGATCTGCAAGAGGAGGTGGCGCGTCACCTGGAGCGGGCGGGGGACGGCACCGGCGCCGCCATGCGCTACCGCCGCGCCGCCGACCTGGCGCGGATGATGCACTACAACGACAAGGCCATCCGTCTGTATCGCCAGGCCATCACCTGTCTGCCCGAGCAGGACGTGGGCACCCGCATGCACCTCTGGCACGACATGGGCTCGGTCTACGAGCTGCGGGGCGACTACGACGACGCCCTGGCCGCCTTCGAGCGCATGCTGCGGCTGAGCTGGGTGATGAACAGCCGCTCCAAGGGGGGCGTGGCCTTCAACAAGATGGGCCGGATTCATCGTCAAAAGGGCGACCTGGAGGTGGCCCAGCAGTACCTGGAGCGGGGCCACAAGCTGTTCGAGCAGGCCGGCGACGACCGCGGCATCGCCGGCTCGCTGGATGACATCGGTCAGGTGCTGTGGCTGCAAGGCCGCTACGACGAGGCGCTGGAAAAGAGCGCCGTCTCGCTGGAGATGCGGCGCAAGATCGGCGACGCTCGCTCCATCGCCGTGTCCTTGACCAACATCGGGCGCATCGAGCACGACCGGGGCCTGGTGAACGAGGCCACCGCCTGCCACGACGAAGCGCTGGCCCTGCGGCGCTCGGTGGACGACCGGGGCGGGATCATCGTGTCGCTCAACTCCCTGGCCGTGATCGAGTTCGTCCGGGGCAACATCGAGGCCGCGGTGGAGCTTTGGGCCGAGGCGCTGGGCATCGCCGAGGAGATCGGCGCCATCCCCCTGCAGGCCATGCTGCTCAACAACCTCGGCGAGGCGGCGGTGGCGGCGGGCGAGCCGGTGAAGGCGCGCCAGCGGCTCGAGGAGGCGGTGCAGCTCGCGCGTCTGCTCGACGAGCGGCGGGTGCTGGCCGACGCCCTGCGCAACCTGGCGCTGCTGGAGCTGCAGGAGGGCCAGGCCGAAAAGGCCAAGTCCCTGGCGGTGGAGTCTCTGGAGGTGGCCCAGCGGGCGGGCATGCGCGAGTACGAAGGGCGGTCCAACCTCGCCCTGGGCGAGATCCACGCCGCCACCCTGTTCGACGACACCGGCGCGGACCCCACGGAGAAGGCCAAGGAGTACTTCGCGGAGGCAGTGGAGATCTTCCGCGACATGGACAACCAGGCCGAGCTGGCCAAGACCCTGAGCCAGTACGGCGAGTTCCTGGTGGAGCGGGGCAACCCCGACGGCGGCAAGATCCTGCTGGAGGAGGCGCGCCACCTGTTCCAGAAGCTCGGCATGAAGGCCCGCGAGCGGGTCCGCCAGAAGATCGAGGACGTGGGGTAGCCGGCCCGTCCGCGCCACTTCCCCACCCAGTCAATGATCGAGAGTGATCACCGGGCGGCGCCGGAACCCCCAGCGCCGCGCGAGGAGGGGAGATCATGAGCAAGAACACCGTCGTGTTGATCCCGGGAGACGGCACGGGCCCCGAGCTCGTGCAGGCCATGCGTCGCGTGGTGGAGGCCGCCGGCGCCGACCTCGAGTGGGAGGAGCACCTGGCCGGAGAGGCGGCCATGGAGAAACATGGCACCCCCCTACCGGACGAGACCCTGGCGGCCATCGAGCGCCACCAGGTGGTGTTCAAGGCGCCCCTCACCACGCCGGTGGGCAGCGGCTTTCGCAGCATCAACGTAGCCCTGCGCAAGCACTTCGACCTGTTCGCCAACCTGCGCCCGGTGCTCACCATGGAGGGGATCCAGACCTGCCACGAGCACCTGGACCTGCACGTGGTGCGGGAAAACACCGAGGGCCTGTACGCCGGCATCGAGCACTACGTGGGCGAGCACGCCGGCGAGTCCATCCGCATCATCACGCGGGAGGGCACCCGGCGCGTGGCGCGCTTCGCCTTCGACCTGGCCCGTCGTTTCGAGCGCAAGAAGGTCACCATCGTCCACAAGGCCAACATCCTCAAGGTCACCGACGGCATCTTCCTGGAGGAGTCCCGCAAGGTGGCCGAGGACTTCCCGGACATCGAGTGCGAGGACCGCATCGTGGACAACATGGCCATGCAGCTCGTGCTCAAGCCGTGGCTGTACGACGTGCTGCTTTGCCCCAACCTCTACGGCGACATCATCTCGGACCTGTGCGCGGGACTCGTGGGCGGCCTCGGCATGACCCCCGGCGCCAACATCGGCGAGCAGTGCGCCATGTTCGAGGCGGTGCACGGCAGCGCCCCCAAGTACGCCGGCCAGGACAGGGTCAACCCCACCGCCGTGATCATGGCCGCGGCCCTGATGCTCGACCACCTCGAGCAGCCCGACGCCGCTCGCCGCGTGCGCGAGGCCGTGCAGACGGTGATCCGCGAAGGCCGGACCGTGACCTACGATCTCGGCGGCAGCGCCGGCACCCAGGCCATGGCCGACGCCATGGTGGACGTTATGGTGTAGCGATGGCGGCGTGGTAGTGGGGCGAGTGAGGGGAGGGAGAAGGGCTCAGGGCGTCGTGATGTAGGCGAGCTGCATTTCCCAGTGGCCCCGCGTGTTGTACGGGTTGTAAACATCGGGGCAGACCATCCGCCAGCCGCAGTACCCACCGCCGGTGCGGCTCGATCACCGAACGGTCGGGCTATCCGGATCGGGGAGAGGGAGCGCCCGCCGCGTTTTCGAGCGCGTCCGTGTCGCCGGCGCGGATGGCCTCGCGCAGGCGGCGCATGAGGTCCTGGTAGAAGGCCAGGTTGTGCCCGGTGGCGAGGATGGAGTAGAGGACCTCGCGGGTCAGATACAGGTGTCGCAGGTAGGCCCTACTGTGATGGCGGCAGGTGTCGCAGCCACAGGCCGGGTCGGGGGGCGCCGGGTCGAGCCGGTGTCGAGCGTTGGCGATGTTGATCCGATCGAGGCCCGGGCCCGTGGCCGAGCCCTTCCCCTCGGCGGCATCGGCGTTGGCAGTGGGGCGGACGAAGAGCTGGCCGTTGCGGGCGTGGCGGGTGGGCACCACGCAGTCGAACAGGTCCATCCCGGCGCACACCGAGGCCACGAGGTCGCGGGGGTAGCCAACGCCCATGAGGTAGCGGGGCTTGTCGCCTGGCAGCTCGGGGGCGATGGCCGACACCACGCGATCCATCTCGGCCGGGCCTTCGCCCACGGCGAGGCCGCCGAGGGCGAGGCCGTCGGGCTGGAGCGCGGCGAGGTCGGCCAGGTGCTTGCGGCGCAGGCTCAGGTCGGTGCCGCCCTGGACGATGCCGAACACGGCCTGGCCCGGGGCGCGCTCCTGGCGCAGGCAGATCTCGGCCCAGCGGGTGGAGCGATCCATGGCCTCGCGCTTGAAGGTGTCCGACGTGTCGGCGGCGGGGCAGTGGTCGAGCACCATGGCGATGTCCACGCCGAGCCGGCGCTGGATCTCCATGGCGCGCTCGGGGGTGAGCCGGTGGCGGCTGCCGTCGTGGGGGGAGGCGAGATCGGCGCCCCCCTCGTCGATGCGCAGCAGGGACTCGAGGCTCATGAGCTGAAAGCCCCCCGAGTCGGTGAGGATGGGCCCGTCCCAACCCATCAACCGGTGGAGGCCCCCGGCGGCCTCCACCACCTCCAGCCCCGGGCGCAGGTACACGTGCAGGGTGTTGGACAGCAGGATCTGCGCGCCGGTGCGCAGCAGGGACTGCGGGGTCATGGCGCGCACCGCGCCGTGGGTGCCCACGGGCATGAAGGCGGGGGTCTCCACCTCGCCGTGGGGGGTGCGCAGCCGCCCCACCCGGGCGTTGCCCAGGGTGGCTTCGACCTCGAAGGAGAACTCGCTTGGCATGGCGTGCTTTTCCGTGGTTCCGCGGATCTATGGTTCAGCGGATCAGCATGGCGTCCCCGTAGGAGTAGAACCGGTAGCGCTGCTCCACGGCGTGGTGATAGGCCGCGAGCACGGGCTCGCGGCCGGCGAAGGCGCTCACCAGCATGAGCAGCGTGGAGCGGGGCAGGTGGAAGTTGGTGATCAGCCCGTCGACCACCTGGAAGCGAAACCCCGGCCGGATGAACAGATCGGTGGCGAAGGGGCCGGGCGTGAGGCCAAAATCATGGCCGGCGGTGCGGCCGGCGCCAGCCTGAGCGGCGACCCCTTCCAGGGCGCGCACGGTGGTGGTGCCCACCGCCACCACGGGGCGGCCCGCGGCGCGGGCCCGCGCGATGGCCGCGACGGTGTCGGCGGGCAGCACGCCGTGCTCGACGTCCATGACGTGGTCGGCGGGATCCTCGGCGCGCACCGGCCGGAAGGTCCCGGGGCCCACGTGGAGGGTGACGAAGGCCCGTTCGATGCCCCGGGCGTCCAGGGCGTCGAGCAGCCCGGGCGTGAAGTGCAGCCCCGCGGTGGGGGCGGCCACCGAGCCGGGGGGCCGGGCGTACACGGTCTGGTAGCGCTCGCGGTCGAAGGGGCGCTCACCGCCCTCGCGCTGGATGTAGGGCGGCAGGGGCGTCTCGCCGACGCGGTCCACCCAGGCCTGGAACGTCTCGCGGCCCGGTGGCGAGGAGGGACCATCCACTGCATCGACTGCGCCGACTGCGCCGACTGCGTCGACTGCGTCGACTGCGCCGATTGCGCCGATTGCGCCGACTGCGTCGACTGCGTCGACTGCGTCGACTGCGTCGACTGCGCCGACTCCGCCGACTCCGCCGATTGCGTCGACTCCGCCGATTGCGCCGACTGCGCCGACACCATCGAATCCGTCGAATTCCACGCGGACGGCCCCGTCGGGCAGCAGGGCCCCCACGCGGCAGGTCACGCGGTCGTCATCGAAGGCGATGGGCTGGCCCACCCGGAGCTTCTTGGAGGTGCGCGCCAGAGCCACCCAGCGCTCCCGGTCCCCGGGCTCGCGTCGCACCAGCAGCAGCTCCACCGCGCCGCCGGTGGGCTTGCGGCCGTGCAGGCGGGCCGGGAACACGCGGCTGTCGTTGAGCACCAGCAGCGCTCGCGGGGGCAGGAGCTCCGAGAGCTCGTGGAACTCGTGGTCCGCGTTCGAGCCCAGGGTCCGATCCAGCACCAGTAACCAGGAGTGGTCTCGGGTGGGGGCGGGCTCCTGCGCGATGAGCTCTGGCGGCAGGCGGTAGTCGTAGTCGGCGGTGCAAGACACGATGCGTGGACGGTGTGGCAGATGCGTGGACGGCGGGGGAGGGAAGATGCGGAGCAGAAAGCTTTTTGATGCCCGTTCCGTCGTTCTCGATTTCC
>CAYFWA010000177.1:0-10504 GCA_964346625.1 uncultured Myxococcales bacterium | reverse complement strand
CCCCACCGCCTCCCGCGCCCCGCCCCGCCTCGCGGGGTCGCGTGACCTTCGGCGATACCTCGGACCGGGAGCGGCTCGACGCGCCGACGTTGGAGGTGCAGCGCTTCGACATCGAGGATCTCGAGAAGGGAGGGGAGGACTAGCCCCCGCGGACGGCCCTGCGGCGTCCGCCGGGCGCGGCCGCCGCCGGCGGGGCGGGCTGCAAGGAGCGCATGGCTTCCTCTACGGAACGATTCGTCTCGCGCTGGGGCCTCATCGCCAGCCTGCTGGGCATGGCCATCGGGGCCGGCAACATCTGGCGGTTCCCCCGCGTGGCGGCGGCCAACGGGGGCGGCGCGTTTCTGATCCCCTGGGTCCTGTTTCTCTTTTTGTGGTCCTTGCCCCTGATGCTGATGGAGTTCGGCATGGGTCGGGCCACGCGTCGCGGGCCGGTGGGGGCGTTTCGGGCGCTGCTCGGGCGGCTCGGCGTGATCCCCGGTGTCTTCGTCGCCTTCTGCACCTCGGGCATCCTGTTTTACTACGCGGTGGTGACCGGCTGGTGCGCCTACTACGTGGTCCACCTCACGCTGGACTTCGGGGCGGTCTCCAGCGACGCGGCCGGGCGCTGGGCGTCGCTCAGCCGCGGGAGCTACACCGGGCTGGCCTTCCACGCCGTGGCCCTGGGCGGGGGTCTGCTCATCGTGGCCGGGGGCGTGGCCAAGGGCCTGGAGCGGATGAACAAGCTGCTCATCCCGCTTTTGTTCGTGCTGCTGGTCATCGCGGCGGTGGCCGGCATCAGCCTGCCCGGGGGGACCCGGGGGCTGGAGTATCTGTTCCACGTGGATCCGGCCCGGCTCGCCCACCACCAGACCTGGCTGGAGGCCCTGTCCCAGTCGGCCTGGTCCACGGGCGCCGGGTGGGGCCTCATCTTGACCTACGCCGTGTACACGAGCCGCCGCGAGGACGTGATGCTCAACAGCCTCGTGGCGGGCGTGGGCAACAACGCCGCCTCCCTGCTCGCGGCGCTGGCCATCCTGCCGGCGGTGTTCGCCCTGGCTGGCCCGGGAGAGGCCGAGCAGGCCCTGTCGGGCAACACCGGGCTGCTGTTCGTCTGGATGCCGCAGCTTTTCGCCAAGCTGGCGGGGGGACAGGCGCTCGCGGTGGTCTTCTTTCTGGGGGTCACCGTGGCCGCCCTGTCGTCCATGCTGGCCATGCTCGAGATGGCCACCCGGGTGATGATGGACTTTGGCCTGAGCCGGCTCAAGGCGGTGGCCGTGGTGGGCGGGCTCGGCCTGGCCGCGGGCGCCCCCTCGGCTTGGAGCCTGGCGGTGTTCGACAACCAGGACTGGGTCTGGGGCCTCGGGCTGATGGTCTCCGGCGCGCTTTTCACCGTGGCGGCCCTGCGCTACGGGGTGCGGCGGTTCCGCGAGGGTTTTCTACGCGCCAGCCCCGGCAACTGGAAGGTGGGGCGCTGGTTCGAGATCTTGGTGGTGGCGCTCTTGCCGCTGGAGTTCATCGCCCTCATCGTGTGGTGGTTCTGGGGCGCCATCCGGGACGCCAAGACCACCCGGGAGTGGCTCAGCCCCTTCGAGACCTTCAGTGTGGGCACCTGCCTGCTGCAGTGGACGGCGGTGCTGGTGGTGGGGGCGATCCTCAGCGGCTGGATCCACCGCCGCCTGCGACGCAACGACCCGCTCGACCCGGTCGACCCGGTGAAGCCGGGCGAGTCGGTCGATCCGGCTCGGATCGCGCAGCCGGCCGAGGGCGCGGCCGCGCTCCCCGGCTCGCCAGCAGGGGGGGCATCGGCCACGACGCGAGAAGGGACCGCCGGTCCTGAGGGCTCTCCGTGAGCCTCTCGGCCATCATCTTCATGGTGTTGATCCTGGGATCGTACTGGATCGGCTTCGCGGTGCTGTTGACCATCGCCCTGCGCCGGGGGGGCCCTCCAGACGACGACGCGGCCTCGAACGAGGCGTCCGCGGCGCAGGAGCACCCCCAGGAGCCGTCGTAGCGCCGTCGGCGGAGCAACCGAGAGCACGACTCCGCGGAGTTTCATGGGTTTCGGGGATTCCATGGTCTCGCGGGACTCGCCGGTCCCGTTGAAGTGGATTCGAAAAAGGGGCGGCCCCGGTGCGAGGCGCGGGGCCGCGGTGGCGGGGGCCGGGGCGAAGAGGGCGATTCGAGAGAATCAAGAGAATCGGGAGAAGAGGAAGAGACGGAATCTCGCGAGCCTCTACTTGTTGTCCTTGGTCTTGAGCTGGTCGGAGTGCTCCGCGATGAAGGTTTTGATGTCATCGGACAGGGCGAGCAGCTTCTCCCACTGCTCCCTGTACAGGGTCACCGGGAACCGACCGAGGCCGTAGACCGACAGGCCGCCCTTTTCGCTGACCTTGAACGTGATCCCCTTGGCGCCGCGCTTTTGCAGGGCTTCCAGCTTCTTCTTGGTCTCCTCGAGCTCCTTGCGGACGTCTTCGTCGCTCATGATCGTCTCCTTCGTCCCGGCGCCGTGTGCGCCCTGAGTTCTTCGGGTGGTTTTCCTGCCGTCGAGGTCAGTGTGTCAGGTCTGCCGAAGTTGAATAAGAAAGTCAACCATATACAGATCCAGGTTGAAAGGCTACGTCATGACCTACGTCCTGACTTCCCTGGGTCCGGGGTACAGACCTCCTCAATACCGGGATCGCCTCGGGGACCGCCTCGGGGATCGCCTCGGGGATCGCCTCGGGGAGCGCCTCGGGAATCAACCCCGGCGCGAAAGCCGGGTCACGAGGGTCTCACCGATGCTGCGACCCTCCGCCACCGCGTTCTCGGGCAGCGACACCGCCCCCACGGCCTGGTGCCCGCCCCCACCGTGCTGTCGGCACAGGGCGCCGATGTCCACGTCCGGCTCGGTGGGGGCCCAGGGATTCTGCCCCACGGCGACCTTCACCCGGCCCGGGAGCCGCAGCAGCATCACCGCGAAGCGCAGCTTTGGATCCAGCAGGTAGGGGATGAACTTGTTGATGCCGGTCAGGCGCTGGTCCGTTAGGTCCACCCACGCTACTCCGGCGGTGCGCTGCAGGCGCGCCTCCACCTGATCGATGAGCGCCCGGTGGGCGCGCAGCGACTCCGCGAGCTCCGTGGCCACGTCCGGCAGGGTGAGGATCTGCTCCAGGGGGGTGCCGGCCGCCAGCGCGGCCACCACCGCGGGCTCGGTCTGGGCCGTGGCCGCGGTCTCGAGCCAGTGCATCAGGCGCAGGGGCGCAGCGGTCAGCCCCACGGCCTCCTCGGGGCTGTCGAAGGCGGCGGTGTCGATGCGGTCCGCCCAGGCGACCAGATCGCAGTCTGGATCGAGGTCTCGCGGGGCGAGGTCCAGCCCGAAGCGCTCGAGGGCCACCCGCTGGATCAGCCGGGCGCAGGAGGGCGCCTGGGGATCGAAGAACCGGCGACTTCGTGGAGGGGGGATGTCCCATCCCCCCTCGTCCCGAAAAAGCGCGGTTTTTCGGGCCTCACCCCCAATCATCGCGCTTCGCGCCGCTACAGGGAAAGGCGCCAGAGCGCCGTTTGGGAGGTTTTCGTTCCCACGAGACCCCTGCACAGTTAGGGAGCGGCGAGCCGCGCGATACCGCTCGAAGTGTGCACGGTGCGATTCGTTTTCGAAGGTGGTGGCGTGGTGATCGAACCACCAGGTAAGCCGAGGGTCGGGGCTGTAGCGGTAGTCCACCACCACGTTAACCGCGGCCGAGAAGGCGTCGGGGTCGAAGGGGGGCCCGCGGCGGTGGGTCTGGCCGGCGGTCTCCACGGGCTCGGGGGCCTCCCCCAGCGTCCGCAGCAGCCGGATGGCCAGCGCGGCCGAGACCACGCCGTCGAAGCAGCGCCCGTGGTGGAGGATTCGGGTGCTCATGGTCGATAACGTGTACGGTTTCGGGAGCGAGGCTGGGCTCGGGGGTCCTGGCGGCGCTGCGGCGCCTCACGGGAGGAGCCGCGGGGCTGCTCGCGGGGCTGCTCGCGGGGTGGCTCGCGGGGTGGCTCGCGGGGTGGCTCGCGGGCCGGTCGTGGTTCGGGCTCGGCCGGATATCCCACCCGCAGGGCGGTGAGGAACTGGGCGCGCTGTACCAGATAGAGCACTCCGTCACGCAGGGGGCGCTGGGTCAAACGCAGGGCCCGCACGGGCTGGCGCTCCGTGGCATCCGAAGCCCCGCCTCCGCGGCCCGCGGCCCGGATGGGTCGGCTCTTGCCCGAGCGGGCGTCGATGCCGAGCAGGGGGAAGTCCACGGTGAACCAGGGCGCGCCGTCTTTGAGCGACTCGCGGCTGTGCGCGTCGTCTCCCAGCACGAAAAGGGTGTCCTTCCACCGCACGGGCGTCACCGCGGTGTGGATCCCGCAGGTCCGGAACCGCTGCGCGCCGTCGCGGATCTGGAAGGCGCGCAGGCAGCGGTTTTCGGCCTCGGGCCAGATGAGCAGGTCGCCGGCCACGGTGAGGCGCTCGAGCAGCGAGGCGCGCGTCGGGCGGAGCGCTGGCGGGACGCGGGCCCGCCACGCCGGCTGTCCGTCGGCGACGCGGTAGGCCTGTACGGCCGCGCCGTAGGGGCTCCCCGGGGCGGGGCGATAGGGGAGCAGCACGAGGCCACCCGCCGCGCGGGGGAGCACCGTCTCGTCTTCAGGGACGCCCTTTAGCGCTCGCTGCCAGACGACCCGCCGGGTGTCGAGCTTCACCGCGGCCAGTCGGGGGCCCTGCAGCAGCACCACCAGGCGGTCGTTGATCCGCACGGGGGGGGCGGTGATCCGGGCCGGGAGCCGCACCCGGCCCAGCTCGCGGCCGCGCTTTGGATCCAGCAGGATCAGCTCGTCGCCGCTGGCGGCCCAAAGCGCCCCGGAGGCCGGGGTGAGCCCGTGACAGCGCGGCAGGGACCAGGCGTCCTCCCCCGTCTCGCGCCGCAGCATCCGCACCACGTCGCCCTTGACCCAGGTGCCGATCACGGGTCCCTGGGCCGACAGCCTGAAGCTCCAGGGCACCTCCCGGTCTCTGAGCCACGGGCGAATGGGAGCGCTCCAGATCCGCTTGCCGTTGGCCGGGGCGTAGGCCGCGAGCTGGATGGGAAACAGGAAGCCGGCGCGGGCCTCTCGGTAGGTGCCCACGTACAGGGTGTCGCCCTGGATCCCCAGGGGCCAGGGGTTGCCCTCGAGCTGGATGGTCCACTCCAGGGCGGGCAGCTCGGGACGGGCGTGCTCCCCGGGAGTGCGGCTGCCGTTCTTGGGGCAGCCCACCCCGAGGGGCATCACGGCCAGTAGCGCCCCCCATCTTCCCAGGTGCCGGAGGCCGGCGCCTGGACGGGGTCGCGGCGTGCGCGAGCCGGAGCAGGGCCCCCCAGACATCTCAGTCCACCAGTCTCTCGGGGTTGAGGGCGGCGAGCTCGTCCACTACGAATCGGCCGTCGCGCCGGATCTCGCGGCCGTCCACGGAGATGACGCCGCCGCCATGCTCGGGGGTCTGCATCAGCACCAGATCCCAGTGCAGCTCCGAGCGGTTGCCGTTGTCGGCGGTGGCGTAGGCGTTGCCCGGCGTGAAGTGGATGGAGCCCCCGATCTTCTCGTCGAACAGGGTATCCTGCATGGCCTGCTGGATGTGGGGGTTGAGCCCGAAGGCGAACTCCCCCACGTAGGAGGCCCCCTCGTCCTGCGCGAAGATCTCGCTCAGGCGCTTCGGGTCGCCCTGCTGGCAGGTGGCCTCCACGATCCGGCCCGCTTCGAACGTGAGGCCGACGCCGTCGTACAGGTCTCCCTGCTGGATGGAGCCGGTGTTGTAGGTGATGGTCCCCTGCACCGAGTCTCGCACCGGCGCGGTGTAGACCTCGCCGTCGGGGATGTTGCGGTGCCCGTCGCACTTCACCGCCGGGAGGCCCTCGATGGAAAAGCGCAGGTCCGTGCCGGGGCCCTCGATGTGGACCTCGCGCGCCTCGTCGAGCAGCGCCTTGAGGGGATCCATGGCCTGGCTCAGCCGCTGGTAGTCCAGGCAGCACACGTCATAGAAAAAGTCCATGAACTCGAGCTGGTTGCGCCGCGCCATCACCGCCATGGCCGAGTTGGGGTAGCGCAGCACGCACCAGCGGGTGTGGTTGAGCCGCTGCTCCATGTGCACCGGGGTCATGAAGTGCTTGCCCATTACGCTCATCTGCTCGGAGGACACCCCCTGCAGGTCGAAGGGGTTGTCCGAGCCGCGGATGCTCAGGAAGGTGTCCGCGCGCTTCATCAGCTCCAGGTGGGCCGCACCGTAGCCCTTCATCTGCGCCTCGTTGGCGCCGTGCCAGAACCCACGCATGATGCCCTCGTCGTGGTAGATGAGCACCGGGATGGCCCCGGCCTCGGTGGTCACGGAGACGATGTCGCGGGCCAGGGCCAGCGCGTCGGTTCCCTTGACCTCGAGGTAGAGGAGCTCGGCGGGTTGGATCTCCAGCGAGTAGTGCATGAGCTGTTCGGCCAGCGTTCGATTTCTGGGGTCGGGCATCGGTTCCTCCACGTGTAGGGTCCCAGTCATAGCACATAAGGGTTGATTTTCATTGATGGCGTGATGACGCGGCGTGTCAACTTCTCCGAAGGGCCGCATCGGATCCCAAGGATCCTCCCGCGCTGACGGTCCCATCGCCCGGGTGTAAGGTCCGTCGCGGGCGGAGCGTTCGCCCCGGTGGGAGCAGCAGGTGGAAGCAGCAGGAGGTTCCATGGGAACCCTGGCCGCCGTCGTGAGGTCAAAGGCCGTCGTGAGTCACCGCAACCGCCATGTCACCGGGAGCCCGACCCCGGCCCGCGCGAAGCGGGCGTCCGCCGGGGACGGCGCACCCGCGGCGTCCGCGGCGCCCGTGGCGCCCCCGGCTCGAGTTGCCAAGGGTCCGGCTTTGACGCTAGTATCCGCTCCGTCGGCCGCCCCCAGACGTTCGGATGGAATCCCCGTGGAGCACCCGGTAAGTGACGAGGATCTGATGGAGCAGTTCAGTCGGGGCGACGCCTCGGCCTTCGAGGTGCTGCTCCGTCGACATCAGCGCCCGGTGCTCAACTTCATCTTCCGCTACGTCAACAACCGCGCCGTGGCCGAAGACCTCACCCAGGACGTGTTCTACCGCATCATCCGGCGGGCCAAGACCTACCGCCGGCGGGCCAAGTTCACCACCTGGCTCTACACCATCGCTCGCAACATCTGCGTGGACCACTCCCGACGCATGGTGCATCGCCGGGCGGCCTCGCTGGATCAGCCGCTGCGAAGCGACGGCGAGGACAAGCGCACCCTGCTGGACTCGGTCAAGGACCAGGAGGCCGACGTGGCCCGTGAGGCCATCGGCCGGCAGCTCGGCGAGCGCATCCGGCAGGCCATCGCGGAGCTGGCCGACGATCAGCGGGAGGTGTTCCTCATGCGCGAGTCGCTGGGTCTGCCGTTCAAGGAGATCGCCGAGATCGTCGGGATCCCCGAGAACACCGCCAAGAGCCGGATGCGCTACGCCCTGGAGAAGCTGCGCGCCGAGCTCGCCGAGTACGAGGACCTGGCCCGCCAGATCGGGTGATCCTGCGCCCGGGACGATTGTGGTCTATCGCATACGGTCGGCGCAAAAGCGGGCGAGATCGCGCAGGGCCTCGCGAGCGGGGCTTCGGGGTAGGTCGGTCAGGGCATCCCGGGCTTGCTGCGCGGCCTCGAGGGCGTGGGTGCGTGCCGCGTCCACCGCGCCGCAGGCGCGCACATGCCGGGCGATGTCCCCGAGCGCGGCCTGGGCGACGGTCAACGGAGGCTCGGCCGAGCCGTTTTTTTTCCCTTCGGTCTCCGGTGAGCACTCGGCGGGGAGGGTGGCCTCTCTCGCGGCCGGCCCGCAGACGTGCACCCCGGAGGGGGAAGCGCGCAGCATGCCCAGGGCGCGCGCCAGCCGCGTGGACAGGTCCGGGCACCGGCGGCAGGCCTCGATGAGGGGCAGGGTGACCTTGCCCTCGCGCAGGTCGGCGCCGAGGTCCTTGCCCGTGACCGTCGGATCGCCCTGGTAGTCCAGCACGTCGTCGGCGATCTGGAAGGAGCGGCCCAGGGCGCGCCCATAGCGGCGCAGGGCGCGGTCCTGGGGCGGGGGCAGCAGCCCCCCCACCCGGGCGCACCAGGTGAGCAGTGAGGCGGTCTTTTGGTCCAGCACGCGGTAGTAGTCGCCCTCGTCCAGCGCGGCGTCGAGGGTCCGGCGGGACCGGCGGGCGAGCTGCAGCAGCTCGCCCTGGGCCAGCTCCTGCACGGTCTCGGCCATGGTGGTCACCGGCTCGGGCCGGCCGAGGGTGGCGATCTCGGCCATGGCGCTGGCCAGGCAGTAGTCACCAGAGAGCACGGCGGGGGCGTTGCCCCAGCGCTGGTGGGCCGCGGGCCGCCCGCGGCGGCTGTGGGCCTCATCCACCACGTCGTCGTGCAGCAGGCTCGCCGAGTGTACCAGCTCGGCGGCCGTGGCCAGTGGGACCGCGGCGTCCGGCTCCACTTCGCAGGCGCGGGCAGACAGCAGCAGGATCAGCGGGCGCACGCGCTTGCCTGCGCCGCCCACCAGGTGCCCCGTGAGGGCGGGCAGCGGAGCGGCCGCGCCCCGGGCGAAGCCCGCCAGGCGCTGCTCGACGCGGGTCAGCTCCCGAGCTACCTCGGCCACCCCCGGGATGCGCGAGGGTCGCAGCGCAGGTGACGACGGGGGGGCCAGCGGGGCCGCCCGCGGCAGGGCCTGGGATCCAGGAGCCATGGAATACCCTTAGCCGGGCCCTGGAGGCCGCGCAAGGAAAATTCAAAATCTTCTGAATGTAGAATACAATCGACACTGCCTACGACACGGCCGAAGGGCAAGGTACGCTTCTCGCTTGCATAAATGGGGGGCTTTGCGACACTCTGCGTCGCCATGCGTGGTGAGGACGACCACAACGACGGCCGTGGCGGCGGAGAGGACCGCGACGATCGCCTGGATCGCGAAGGCCGGAGCCATCCTCCCGTGGACGAGTCAACCGGGGTCGGCGAGGACGATGGGGCTTTGGGGTCCCGGCGGCGCAGGGGAAGCCGCAACACGCGATCGCGCCGGCGGGTCTCGGCATCGGTCCAGCGACGGGTCCAGGTGAAGCTCGGCTACCGGCTGCGCGAGTCGCGGGTGGGAAACGGGCGAGGGCGGGGCGCTGGCGGCCGGGTGGTGGGAAGGGGCGAGGGCAGGGTCGGCGGCGCGGCTCGGCGCGGGGACGAATGCGCGAGCCTCCCTCGCGCCGCGAGGACGCGCGGCCCGGCGGAGGGCGCTGCCGAAGCCTCGGCCAACAAGCGCCCGGCGCCCGAGGCGCGGCGGGGCCGTGCGCGCGGCGGGGGCGGCTCCGCTGCCGGCTCCGCTGCCGGCTCCACCGCCGGCGGTGCGGCGGGTGGAAGCGCGCCCGGGGCCGGGGCAGGGGGCCGCGGCGACTACGCCAAGCGGCCCGAGGTGGACCCGTACGAGTATCTGGGCCCCAAGCCCCTGGCGGCGGTGTGGCTGTCGATCTTGTTTTCCGGCCTGGGGCAACTCTACAACGGGCGGTGGATGCGGGGCATCGGCGCGGTGGCCCTGCCTGCGCTCCTGTTGCTCGTGGCGGCCTGGACCGGCTCCCCGGTGACCTACCTCATCGCTTTCTGGGCCGGGGTGTGCACCGCGCCGGGGGCTCCGGCGCTGCTCGCGATGCTGGTGGGCTGGGTGCCGCTTGGGCACCCGGCCCTGTGGATGGGGCTGCTCATCAAGATCCTGCTGGTGCTCGACGCGGGCTACGACGCCTACCGGATCCGGCAGTTTCGGGGGACGCCCCAGCGCCGGGCGTGGATGCGTACGGCCTACGGCGCCAGCCTCGGCGCGCTGCTTTTGATCTGGATCTTTTCCACCGGGCTGGCCTCGGTGCGCCAGCCCCACATGAACCCCCTGCTCGAGCCGGGAGACGACGTGGTGATCGACCGCCTCGCCTTCGGGTTTCAGATCCCGCTCATCGGCGTGCGCATCGGCGGCTCGGGCATCCCGCGGGGGGCGCGGGTGGCGGTGCTGGATCCGGAAGGGTCGGGGCGGCTGCTCATCCGCCGCGTGTTCGCGGTGGCGGGCGACCGGGTGGACTTCGGCCCGCCCACCGGGCCGGCGCGCATCCGTCAGCCCATGCTCGGGGCAACCGGGGCGGCCCCCGGGCCGGTGCTGTGGGCCTCCTGGCCTGGGCCCTGCGTGTACGCCCTCCAGGTGAAAAAGCGCCGGGAGGGGAGCAGCTACGCGCGCTGCTACGCCTTCGTGGAGCGCAGCGCCCGGTACGCCTACCGCGTGTCCTACCCACGAAAGCCTGCGAGCGTGCCCAAGAAGGTGGCCACCGGCAGGGTCCCCGAGGACCGGGTGTATCTGCTGGCCGACAACCGGGGTGGTCGCGACAGCCGCCACTGGGGCGCCGTGTCCACGCGCCGGATCCGCGGTCGGCCGCAGGCCGTGGTCTGGTCGTCCGACCCCCTGGAGGGCATCCGCTGGCACCGCATGCGCATCCTCTCCAACCTCAACATGGTGATCGCGCTGGCGATCATGCTCTT
>CAYFWA010000176.1:7577-10560 GCA_964346625.1 uncultured Myxococcales bacterium | reverse complement strand
GGGGGCCCCGCGCGGCTTCGCCGCGTGGGGGAGGGGGGGCGGCAGCCCCCCTCAAAAGATTACTGCCCGGTGGGCTTGAAGTGGAACGGGTAGGTCACGAAGGGCATGGAGCCTTCGGGCTTGGGGAACCGCCAGCGTCGGACGGCGGACTTGATGCAGCCCTCGGTGCGCCCATGGTTGAGCGTGGTGGCCGAGATCTGCACCTGCCCCACGAGGCCGGTCTGGGAGATGGTGAAGGTCACCTTCACCATGCCCGCCAGGTTGGGATTGGAGGGCAGGCCCACCGACACGTAGCAGTACTGGATCTCCTGCAGGTGGCGCCGGATGACACGACGAATGGTCGCCGCGTCGAGGCCGCCGGTCACCGAGGCGCGGCTCATGAACACGCGGGGCTTGCGGGACTTGTACTTGCCCACGCCGAAGCCGCCGCCGCCGATGCCCACGCCGCCGCCGCCGCCGCCGCCGCCGCCCTTGCCGAAGCCACCCCAGCCACCGAAGCCGGAGCCGCCCGCGCCGGAGCCGCCGCCGCCGCGGCCACCGCCGCCGAGGCCGAGGCCGCCGAGGCCGGACTCGTCACCCACGGTGTGACCCATCAGGGCGCCCAGGGCGTCCTCGGCCTCCGAGGAGACCGCCGAGTCCCGGCTGAACATGGAGCCCAGCTTCTTGTTCATGTTGGACAGCACGCCGAGCATGCCGGCGCCCTTGCCCACGGAGGGCTTGGAGGAGTTGGCGTTGGGGTTCACGGGACCAGAGCCGAGAGCCTTGACCCGGTCGTCGACCTTGCCCGCCGGGCCCTTGACCTTGGTGTTCTTGTCGAACTTCTGGTTCTTCTTGGGCTTCTTTTTCTCCGGCTGCTTCTTGGGCTTCTTTTCCTTCTGCTGGGCCTTCATCTCGTCACGCATGATGCGCTGGAGCCGACCCTTGGTCTCGAGGCTGTCGGACTCGAGGGCGTCCGAGTCGGTGGGACGGAAGCTCATGAGGAGCCCGAAGGCGCCGATCACGGCGAAGGAACCGAAGGTGGTCAGGGTGATGGGCGCCGCGAAGAAGCCGGCCACCCGCGTGGGGAACGGAGCCCCCGCCACGGGCTTGCCGCTGGCCACGGTGTTGACCACGAAGGCGTTGTCGCCGAACTCGAGCCGCGCGTGCATCCCCTCCGGGATGGGATACTCGTAGGCGTTCCCCACCTCGCTGGAGCTCTTGGCCATCCCGCGCTGCACCAGATCAGGTAAGGAGATCTTCTCCCCGCCCACCTCCACGAAGCCTTCCATCTTGGAGGTGAAGTTCATGGCGAACGCTGCGCCATCGGAGCGAACCAGCGGGAACTGGGGCGCATCCGGCGGCAAGGCCTCCATCGGCGTGTGGAACGTGTTTTTCGGATGCTCGCCGATGGTGAAGTTCGGCTTCTCCATCTCGTCACGGCTGCGGAAGGTTCCCCACAGGAACCAGTACAGCCCGAAGATGAAGCCGAAGGCGCCGGCCACCTCGGCCGTGGCGTTGGAGCGCACCTTGGGCACGAACTTGTCGGGCAGTCCGCGCATCTTGATGAACTCCTTGATCTCCTTCTGCTTCTTCTCCTGGTACTTCACGTAGGCGATCTGGGAGCCGAACAGCGCGCCGCCGCCGAGGGCGATGCCCAGACCGAGGACCAAGGCACCCAGGCTGATCACGCTCGGTTTGCCGGCCTTCGGGTTGGGGAAGTGACGCACGACGTGCGGCTCGCCCTTGTAGCTCGCCACGACCTCCACCGAGCGGCTTCCGTCCACCTCCTCGACCTCGGCGACCTCGTCGGCGGTCAGCTCGGTCTGCATGAAGGACGACGTGCGCTGCAGGGCAGCGGCCTGGGGCGCGGGCTGCGCCGCGGGCGACGGCGCGCCTGGCACCGCGGGCGAACCGGGTACGCTCGGGGCTCCCGGCACCATGGACGGACCGCCTTGAACCGCGCCTGGCGTGGCCGGAGGCACGGCAGGGGCCACCGACGGGACGGCGGCCTGGGCACCGGCGGCGGGTTGACCGATATCCACCTGGATCTCGGCCTCGCCCAGCTTGATGCGATCACCGCTCTTGAGCTTCGCCTTGTTGACCCGCTGCCCGTTGACGATCGTCCCTTTGGCCGATCCCAGATCGGAGATGTAGACCTCGGTCGGGCCTGCCACCTGGATGTAGGCGTGCATCCGCGAGACCGACTCGTCATCGATTCGCAGGTGCGCCGACGAGAGCTTGCCCACCTTGATGACGTCCTGCGTCAAGGTCTGCTCGCCGATCTGGGCCCCGCCCTTGAAAATCTTGAAGGTGAGCGGCACCTTGCCTCCGGTACTCATTCAGTCCTCCTATGCGGGCCTCGATGGACCCTGCTAGGCCATGCTCGTGATGCTCGTGACGCTCGTGACGCTCGTGACGCTCGTGACGCTCGTGACGCTCGTCGTGGGCCGCGTGGCTCGCTCCGCACCACCGGCGGCGCGGAGCCCCGACCGGGTTAGATGTCCTCGGCCGTCTTGAGCATCTCCGGGATGAAGTCCATCCGGTACTCGATCAGGCTCTTGTGGACGGGCTTGACCCGACCGCCGAGAAACTCGCCCTCGGGCGTGAGCAGCGCGCCCTCGATGTTGTCGCCCTCGAAATCGAAGACCTTCTTCTTTACGTAGCCCTTCTTGGGGGCCGCGTCAGCCATCGGGGCCGTGCCCAGCGCCAACGAAGCCGCCACCAGAAAACCAAAGAACATCTTCCACATCGTGAACCTCCCTGAGGTGCTGGCCAGATTGCCTCGGGAACTGAAGACCTATGACATCCGGCCGCGTCCTGGGTTCCGAAAAAAAACTCGCCCCGCAGTGCGGCCGACCTCTCACCCTACGGGAATGCCCCTCATCCGAAGGGAAGGCCACGATCCGCACGCGGTCCCGGACCAAGGCCCGGGGCAGCGCACTGGGCGCTACCCCGGGCAGTATACAACAAATCTATCTCCTTGCGGGAGGCTTTCCGCCGGCCT
>CAYFWA010000176.1:0-7477 GCA_964346625.1 uncultured Myxococcales bacterium | reverse complement strand
TCATCCCGCCGGCCTTCATCCCGCCGGCCTTCATCCCGCCGGCCTTCATCCCGCCGGCCTTCATCCCGCCAGAGCTCATGGCCGCCTCACGCTCGCGCTTTTCACGCTCGCGCTTTTTGCGCAACCTCTCCATCTTCGACTTCATCTTCTTCATGCGTGCCATGACCTTGCGCTGATAGGCGATCTCATCGAGCTGCTCTTTGGCGTCCTTGCGGGCCTTGCGCGCGGTCACGCGCTTCGGCTTGGCCAGGTACTTTTTGTACCACTTCTCGGCCTTCTTGATATTATTGAGATAATCCATATTGAGATGGCCGAGGTTGTAGATGGCGTCGGTGGCCTTCGGGTTGATCTGCAAGGCCTTTTTGTACTGCGCGGTGGCCTTGGCGTACCACTCGTCCTTGGAGTGTTTCCGACCTCTGCGGTCCGGATCGGTCGCGATCCCGCGGTAGGCCACGCCGAGCCCGATGATGGCGTCCACGTTCTTGGGCTGGAGCTTGAGCACCCGGGTAAAGGAGTCGTGGGCGATCCAGTAGCCCCGGAAGCCCAGGGCGATGGCCGCCCGGTTCATGTGCGCCTCCACGAAGTCGGCGTTGCACTTGAGGGCCGCCTCGAACCGATACATGGCCTCCACCAGCCGCTCACGACGCAGCAGGATGAGGCCCGTGATGTTGCGAAGCTGGGCCGTGGCGACGTCGAAGCCGGTGGGGTTTTCGGGATCCTTGCAGTACTTGCCTTTCACCGCGGGTTTTTTGAGGACCTTGAGCGCCTCCTTGAGCACCAGGCCGGCCAGCGTGAGCTTGGAGCGATAGCGCCGCCGCTTGGACTGCTGGAAATACACCAGCGCCAGCAGGCTGTAGGCCTTGAGGTTCAAGGTGGCCGCCCGCATGGTCTTGCCGGCCGAGGACTTGGCCAGCACCATCCGTAGGTGCAGCTCCGCCACGTCGCCCGCCGTGCGGGGATCGAACTTCAGCTTCTTCCAAAAGCGCTTGAGCCGCGGTGGAGCTCTTTCTCCCTTACGCTCCTTCTTCTCCAGTAGCACCGCGAGGTTGTAGTTGGCGTCCAGGTCTTCCGGGTTGGCCAGGAAGGCGGCCAGGAAGGTCTCCCAGGCCGCCGACACGTTGCCCTGCCGCGTCTGGTACTCGGCCATGTTCACCTTGGCCGGGGCGTAGCGCGGGTTGGCCGACAGCGCCGCGCGGTAGGCGGTCTGCGCCTTGTCGTCATCGCCACACTTGGACCAGGCGACGCCCTCGTTGAACCGGGCCTTGGCCACGGCGTCCTTCTCGCCCGCGTTCTCCTTGGCGATCCGCGCGAAGGCCTCGGCCACCTTGCGGCAATCGCTCTGCTTCCACTTGCCGCCCCGCTCGGACACCCCCTTGAGGATCCGATCGAGGTTCTGCTTGGCCTTCTTGAAGGCCTTTTTCGCCCGCTTGGACAGCCGCCGCTTCTTGGGCCGCGGCTTCGCGGTCATGTCGATATCTCCTCCCTGTCCGTCGCCGGTGCCGCGCGGGGTGGTGCCGTTTTTCTTGCCGTTGCAGCCCACTGCGAACAGGAAGGCGGTGAGCAGCAGGATGGTCTTGCTATGCTTGCGCATGGTTCGCCTCCTTTCGCCTACTTGGCCTCGACCTTGAAGTCGGCCTTGTCGAGGGTGGTGGACAGATAGCCCGGTCGCGCCCGCCGCTCGTTGGCCAGCGGGTACTTGTCGGGCTCCAGCCGGTTGATCTCCAGCTCGCACAGCCGCGACCACTCGTTGAACCAGCGCAGGTCGTTGGACAGCTTCAAGCAGATCTTGTAGCGGACCTGGGCCTTGGAAAGCAGCGGGTTGGCGAACTTCTCCATCTGGGCCCGGTAGGCGTCCTTGGCGGCGAAGCCGCGCAGGAACTTGGGAATCGGGGCGTTTAGCATCAGGTCGGCGAAGTTGTGGAACACCATGCCGGTGCGGGCCACCGCCGCGATGGACCAGTGCGGGTCTCCGCGGCGCTTACCCTTGATCTGCACGCGCACCTTGGTGACCACCGCCATGAACTCCTTGATGAGCCCGGCGCCGGCCTTGAGCTTCTTCTTGAGCCAGTTGCCGAACCGCTTCATGGACCGCTTGGCCTTGCGCGGATAGCGCGGGTTGAAGTCCAGCTTCCGCGGGATGCGCAGCTTGAGGTAGTCCTCGAACTTGAACTCCGCCTGCATGAACTTGGCGTGCGCCGCGTAGTGGCGCGCGTTGTTAATCATCTCCATCCGTTGGCCCGCGGGCAGGTTCTTTGGGATCCGCTTGATGCCCCGCCCGCCGCGCCACACACGCAGCGCCTTGGCGAAGTAGCGCTTGGCGCTGTTGACCTTGCGCCGGTCGCGCTCCAGGTAGATGACCACCTTCTGCTTCTTCTTCTTGCCCTTGCGCCGGACGTAGCTGACCCGGATGCACTGTCCGTCGGTCATCTTCACCTTGCAGGATTGGCGCCAGAAGATCTCGCCGAGACGGGCGTAGGCCTCGATGGCCTTGTCCACATCTCCCACGGCGCCATAGGTCCGGGCGTAGCGATTGAGGTTGATCAAGAACTTGTCCTCGTCGCCCTGGTTCTCGTACATCTTGACCACCAGCCAGAAGGCTTTGGCCGCTTTCTTCTTTTTGCCGTACTTGTAGCGCTGGATGAAGTCCGAGGCGTTGCCCATCATGCGCCGCTCGTCCCCCAGGCCGCCGCGCAGCACGATGGCCCACATCAGGGCGTTGGCCGCCTCCTTGTGCTTCTTGTGGGACTTGAAGAACTTCTCGTACCACTTGGCCGCGTCCTTGAAGAACGCCAGGTTGTGGTAGTTCCCCGCCATGTAGTACATGGCCAGGGCGTGGTGCTTGGACTTGGGGTACTTACGCACGATCTTGCGCCGCATGGACACGGCCGGGCCCAGCATACCCGCCGCCTCGTAGCAGGTGCCAGCGTTCCAGTAGAACGTGTCGATGTTGGAGCCCCCGGGGAACTTGCGGGCCATCTCCTCGAAGGCCGCGCCGCACTCGGTCCACTTCTTCTTCTTCATCAGCCGGTCGGCGTCCGCCCACATGGCCTTGAGCTTGAAGTCGTGCATCTTGGCCTTGAAGACCTCGTCTTCCATGAGCTTCTTGGCGGCGATGAACTTGTCGATGTACTTGCGCATCGCCTTGAACTTCTTTTGCACCTTGAGCATCCCGATGACGCGGAAGGCCGCGGTGCGCGCCGCCTTGGGCATGTCGCCCTGGTGCTCGAGGGCCACCTTCAAAAACAGAGGCACCGCCTTCGTGAAGTGGTTGTACTTCCAGTAGATGTGTCCGGTGTTGAAGGCGATGGCCGGCCGGTACTTCGACTTGGGCACGTACTTGAGGTAGGTGTTGAAGGCGTCCAGCATGGACAGCTCGGCCGGCGGGATCTCCCGCTTCTTGAGGTCCGCCACCCATTTCTGGCAGCGGCGGCGGCGCCGCTTGACGCACTTGCGGTTCTTCTTGGTGTTCTTCTTGGAGTAGCCCGTGAGCTGCTTGTTGGTGACCTTGTTGGCCTTCATCCAGCAACGCACCGCCGCCAGCGCGGCGTCGTTGCGCTTCTCCACGAAGTCCTTGCGCGCCAGCTTCTCGGGCTTATCAAGCTTGACGATCTGGGTAAACAGGTTGGCGAGCTTGATCCACTCCTCGCGGGTGGTGTCCTTGTTCTTGGTGTTGAAGAACCACAGCAGGTCGGCGTACTGGTAGCTCATCAGGTAGTACACCGGCGACTTGGGGTAGGTCTTCAGGTACTCCTCGTACAGGTCGCGGGTGAGCTTGAGGGTCTCCATGTTCTTGGTCTTCAGACCCTCGGCGTGCCACTGGGTGGCCAGCATCTTCATGGTGTTCTCGCTGGAGGAACGGCACTGCTTGACCTGCGGCGCCTTGCGCCCGAGCTGCTTGGTGAGCGAGGTGGTCACCTGGCCCAGCCACTGCACCGCCTTGACCTGGGCGGACTTCACGCCGAGGTTGATGGTGGCGTCCACGATGGAGGTCACCCAGTTGCAGCGATCCTTGTCCCGGGGCCAGCGCGTCTTCCAGGCGTCCTTGAAGACCTGGATGGACTCCACGTTCTTGCCCTGAGCGTAGTACATGGTGCCCAGCAGGATGTACATCTTCTTGGCGATCTGCGGCTTGCCCTTGGCCACGTTCAAAAAGAAGTTGTAGCCCTTTTCCGGGCGGCCGATGTGGGTGTAGGCCCGCACCACGTCCTTGCGTGCGGCCCGGATCAAATTCTTGCCGCCGCGGTTGCCCTTGGCCACCTGCACGAACTGGCGCAGGGCCTTGCGGTGCTGCTTCAGGTTCAGATAGCACCAGCCGACCTTGTACTCGGCGTAGGGCGCCAGGGGTGTGCCCTTGAACCGCGCCACCCGCTGGTAGATCTTGATCGCAGCCACCATCTTGCGGTTGTGGAAGAAGTACTCGGCCTTGGCCAGCAGGGCGTCGGGGATGAACCGCGAGCGGGGGAACTCCTTGGTGAGGCGGCTGAACTGCACCAGCATCACCTGCTGGTAGGCCCGCTTCTTGGCGTGGTCCTTGCGCTTGCCGGCCTGCTCGGCGAGGCTCTTGGCGATGTCGCCCACCGTGAAGATGACCTCGTCCATCCGGTTGTAGTTCTTGAACTTGTCGTTGTTCGTGATCCGGATGTACTGCTTGAGCGCCTTGCGCAGCCACCACTCGGAGCGGCGGATGTACAGCTTCTGCTTCTTCTTGAGCCGCCGGGCCAGGGCCTTGTCACCCTTGTCCTGGGCCTTGAAGATGTGCTCGTGCATCGCCATGCCGGCCTTCCACTGGTTCATCCGCATGGCGTTGTAGTGCTCGGCCACCCGGAACAGGTAGTCCGGGTACTTGGGATCCTGGTCGTCGGAGAGCTTGAGGTTGTTCTCCATGATCCGGATCTGCTGCCGAATGACCCGCTCCTTTTGTCCGGCGAGCTTCTTGAGGCGGGCCTGCGACTTGCGGACGTCCGTGGCCGTGATGGTGTCGGCCTTGGTTATCCGCTCGGCTTCCTCCTTGGACATCTGCTTGTGCTTGCCCATCTTCTTGATCTTGCCCATCTTGCGCTCGCCCATCTGGGCACGCGCGCTGGGCGCAGCGATCAGGCCCAGCCCGGCTGCGACCAGGAGGGTCTTGAGCATACGAGAGTGCGTCATGACGTACTCCTCACCTTTCCCCGGCGGCTGTGGTGTGGGAATCTGCGGAAGCGCGGCTCGAGGTCGACCTCCTCGCGCCGTGCTTTTCCAGTCTATCTTTTTTTAGCACCCGGTGCCACTCCGAAATGTTCGATCCAAAGAGCTCGCTTCCGGAGCGCTGACCCTATATACAAGCCAGCACCTTGATATTACTAGTTTACTTCGAAGCGGCGGCGCAGCGATTGCGCACCTGGAACCGGTAGTAACCGAGCTCGTCCTTCCAGTACTCCCCGGTAAACGGCCAGATGACGTGCTCGTCGTCGACCTTCACCTTCTGGAGCGTGACCTTGAGCTTGAGCTGCTCGCCGCGCATCTTCGCCGAGATGCGGCCGAGCTTCACGTTGTTCACCTCGTACAGGATGTTGTTGGCCCGCACGAGCAGCTTCTGGATCTCGCGGCGCAGCCGGACGAGCCGGCGACGGGCCATCTCCCCCGCTTTGGCCACGGCCAGCGACTTCTGCAGCGAAAGATCCTGCACGATGGAGTCGGCGATGGCGGTGGTCTTCCAGTCCCGCGCCGCGCCCTCCACCTGCTTGAGCTCGCGGTCGAGCTCCCGCACGTAGTCGAACTGCCGCTTGAGGGTGCGGTCCGACAGGGCGGTCTTGGCGAAGCGGGCCACCACCGTGTCCAGATCCGACGTCCCCTCGAGGATCTTCTGGGCGAAGTTGTGGTACTCGTTGTTGTCGTCCTTGTGCCGGCGGGTCACCTTCTTGAGCTTGGTGAAAAGCGGCATGTAGATCTTCTGGAACTCCTTCACGCTCTCGGTGGAGGCCTTGTAGCGGCAGTTCTTGAAGTAGATCACCGCCCGCAGGATGAAGGACTCGGGGAAGAACTGGTTTTCGAAAAACGGCGCGTTGAGCGTGTGAATGTTGCCCAGCGCCTTCTGGAAGCCGGCGAAGTCCTGCTTGAAGATCCGCCGCAGATCGGCGTCCAGCATGAAGAAGGCCCAGCTCTCCTCGAACAGCGACTGCAGCCAGTTGGGGGACTCCTGCGGGATCTCCTCGTAGTACTTGATCCCGAGCTGGAACATGGTCTTGGAGGCCTTGTACAGCCGCATCTGCTGCTGCTTGGGCGCCTGCTGGGCCGCGTTGAGGGCGATCTGGCCGGCCTGGTAGAACACGCGGGCCAGCGACAGCTTGGCCAGCTCCTCGAACATCACCAGCCCGGCGCCCTTTTCGCCCTCCTGGGCGGCGCGCCGCAGGATCAGCTTGAAGGACTTGGAGGCCTTCACCGGGAAGCCCCGGCGCACGTAGGTGACGCCCTCGAAGAACTTGGCCCGGATGTAGAACTTGGAGTCCGTGGCGATGCGGCCGAAGAGCTTGATGGCCTTGTCCCAGCTCTGCTTGTCGCCCTGGCGGTAGTAGTACCGACCGAGGTAGAAGTACAGCTCGTTGCGGATGGCCCGCAACTCCGGGGCGTCGAGGGCGCTCACCGGGTACTTGCCGATCTTGTCGAGGATGCCCGCGGACTCGGGCAGCTTGCGCTGCAGGGAGGCGAGCCAGATCAGGGTGGCCTTGTAGTACTTGTGGGCGTCGCCCTTTTCCACGATCCGGTCGAAGTAGCTCAGCGAGGCCGAGTAAAACCGGAGGTGGTAAAGCGACTTGCCCATGAAGAACTGGGCGCGCTCCTTGGTGGTCTCGTCGTCGTCGCTCTTGCCGCTGAGCACCTTGTGCAAGAAGATCGTGGCGCTGTAGAAGTCCTTGTTCTCATAGAACTTGATCGCCCGCTTCATGGTCTTGGACTCGGGCTTGGACTTGCCCACCTCCACGGGAGCGAAGACCATTTCCCCCTTGTTTTTGCGGGCTTCAGCGTCGGAGACACCAAAGACCAAGGTGTAAAACAGGACTGCGACCAGGGAGGCCACGGCAAGCTTCAAGGCTCTCATCGGCAAAACCCCTTCAATCATGCGGCTATTAGCCGTCTTTTCTTGCGCCTGGCATACATTCTTGCGCACCGGAGTATAGTAAAACCGACACGATACGCAAGGCAAATCCCCGAGCCGCGTTCACCGGGGGTCGAAGCCCCGGTGAGCCGGCTGGCCGAAGCCCGCGTCAGGCGCGTCGCGCCCGGGCCGCGCCATTCGCGCGGGCCTTTTCCTTTGATCTCAGGTGTCCGCCGGCGGCTCGAATGGACGGCAGGCCGCAACCGGGAAAGCACTGCCGAGCAGGGTTGCCGAGCAGGGTTGCCGAGCAGGGTTGCCGAGCAGGGTTGCCGAGCAGCACTGCCGAGCAGCACTGCCGAGCAGGGTTGCCGAGCAGGGTTGCCGAGCAGGGTTGCCGAGCAGGGTTGC
>CAYFWA010000175.1:5513-10563 GCA_964346625.1 uncultured Myxococcales bacterium | reverse complement strand
AGAATTGATGGATCGGCGGCCGAATGCCGAAGTTATTCTTGCGCGAGCCCTAAGACCTCATCGCGCAGCCTCTCGCAACCCTGGCCGGGGGCCGGCGGCCCGGGCCGCCCCGCGCGCCCTGCCCGCCCTGCCCGCCCGGGCATTTCCGCGGGTGACGCAACTGCGGGGGACAGATACAATGGGCCCCTGCCATGCAGCGGCTCTTTCGGCGCATCTTCAATGTCTTTCCCGGTGAAGGCTCCACGGTGGCCGTGCTGCTGCTTTTCATCTTCTTCATCCAGTCCGTGCTGTCCACCGGGAAGATCCTGCAGTACGCCATCTTCCTCGATGGCTTCGGCAAGCGCTCCCTGGCGCTGGCCTTCATCCTGGCGCCGCTGGTGCTCGCGACGGTGTCGGCCGCCTACGCCGCCCTCACCCGCCTGGTGCCCACGCGACGCCTGGTGCCCGCCACCCTGGTGGTGTTGGCCGCCGGCTTCGTGCTGTGGCGCCTGGCCCTCGGTCCCGAGCCGGCGGACTTCCCCACGCTGGCGGGGTGGGTCCCCGAGCCCGTCCCCGACCCCCTCGGGCCGTTCTTTTTGTACATCTGGGTGGAGGTGGCCGCCTCCATCGCCATCGTCCAGGGTTGGGCCTTCGTCAGTGACGTGTTCGATCCCCGCCAGGGCAAGCGGCTGATCCCGCTGGTGGGGCTCGGGGCCTCGCTTTCGTTTCTCCTCAACGGGTTCGTGGTCAACCCGGTGGTGCGGTGGTGGATTAACGCCGAAGAGCTGACCTGGGCCGTGGTGGGGGCGCTGCTCGCGGCCATCGGGCTGTTTGGCCTGGCCCGGCGGCAGGGGCTGGGCCGGGATCGCGCCACCCGCGCCCGGGTCGCCAGCGCCGGCCCCGAGGAGGGCTTCGGGGCGTCGCTGCGGCGGGGCTTCGGTCAGATCTCACAGACGCCGCTTCTGCGGCTGTTCGCCCTGATCACCATGGCCACCATCATCACCCAGGGGTTGCTCGACTACCTGTTTATGAACGAGCTGCGCGCCCGCTTCGACAAAAACGCCCTGGCTGGCTTCTACGCGCTGTTTTTTGGATTGCTCGGGGGGCTCCAGGTGCTCTTCCAGCTCTTTTTGTCCGGCCGCCTCATCACGCGCCTGGGCAGCGTGTTTTGTCTCACCATCCTCCCGGTGGCCGTGGCGCTGGCGGGGTTGGCCTACGTGCTGCTGCCGCTGTTTTGGCTCTTGGTGGGGTTGCGCTTCGGGGATCGGTTGCTCAAGCAGGCGTTTTACAGCCCGAGCCTGCAGGCGCTGTACACGCCGGTGCCCAAGGTCGCCAAGCGACAGGCCATGACCCTGATCAAGGGCGTCATCTCACCACTTTCCTTCGCGGCCTTCGGCGTGGTGCTCTTTTTTCTGGGCACCCACCTGGCGCTGCGGTGGGTGGCCTTGGGCCTGGTGGGGGTCGCCGGCGCCTCCGCCGCGCTGATGATGCTCAAGGCTCGCCCCGCCTACGTACAAGCGCTCAGTCGCGCCTTGGAGCGCCGGCGCTTCGAGCAGGACGAGCTGGTGGAGGACTTCGCGGTGGCCCTCGATGGCGAGACCATCTCCTTCATCCAGACCGCGGTGTTCAAGGAGCAAGACGAAGGCAAGGCCGTGTTCGCCCTGCGCCTGCTGTCGGGCGCGCGCTCGCCCCAGGTCCGCGAGCTGCTGTTTCGCGCCTGTGCCCACCCCTCGCCCCTGGTGCGGCGAGAGGCCTCGGCCCTCATCGCCGAGATGAAGCAGGTCACCGACGCGTCGGCGGTGGCCGCCCTGCTCGAGACCGAGCCCGATCCGGCGGTGCTGGCCCAGCACCTGCAAACCCTGGCCGCGCTGGGCGCGCCCGCGGAGGTCGCGCCGGCGGTGACCGACCGGCTCCACGACCCCCGCCCCGAGGTGCGCGCCGCCGCGGTGTGCGCGGCCCTGCGGCTGGGGCTCGATCCCGCCGCGGCCGACGAGCGGTTCGCGGCCATGGCGCGCGCCGAACCCGCGCAGCGCATCCAGCTGGCCCAAGCGCTGCAGGCCTTCGCCCACGAGGAACTGGCGCCCCGCTGCGCGCGGTTGCTGGGCGACGACTCGGAGCGGGTGCGCGGCGTGGCCCTGCGGGCGGCGGCCGCCATCGCCTCCCCGAGCCTGCTCGACGAGGTGCTTTCCTGTTTCACCACCCGGGGCCCGCGGGACGAGGCGGGCAACGCCCTGTCGGCGCTGGGGGACGCGGCGGTGCCCGCCCTGGGAAGCATCGCGCGAGACCCGGCGGCCCCCCTCGCCCAGCGCCAACGGATCCCCAAGCTGTTGGCCACCGTGGATACGGATCTCGCCGGTGGCGTGCTCGAGGAGCTGCTCGACGACCCCAGCGAGGAGATCCGCTACTACACCATCCGGTCGCTGGCCCGCCTCACGCACCACCCCGGCGGGTACGGGGCCCCGCCGCGCGAGCTGCTGCTGCGCCGGCTCTGCGCCGAGGTGCGCCACTGTCACGAGCTGCGCACCTTGCGCCGGGGGCTTTCCAGTCGGCTCGATCCCCAGCGCGAGAGCCTGCTTTACCAGGAGCTCGGCCACCGCTATCAGCATGGAATCGCCCGCATCTTCGGGTTGGCCTCCATGCTCGAGGAGCCCAAGCTCACGGCCATCGTCCACTGGAACCTGCTCAGCGGTGATCGCCGCCTGGTGGGCAACGCCATCGAGCTGATGGACACCGCCTTCGACAGAGAAGTGGCCTCCCTCACCGTCCCCCTGGTGGAGGATCAACAACGTACCGTGGATCTCGCGCGGTCCTTCCCCGAATCCGCCGAGCGGCTGCGCGAAGCCGTCAGCGATCCGGTGCCCCAGGTGCTGCGGCACCATGACCGCTGGCTGCGCGTCTGCGCCGCGGTCGGCTGGCCGGAGCAGGCCCGGCGCGAACAGCCCGCCTTGCAAGCTGAGGTCGAAGCCATGCTGCCCCTGATCGAACAGATCCTGTTTTTGCAAAGCGTGCCCATCTTCCGGGAGCTGTCCGGAGAGGAGCTGCACTTCATCGCCGGCATCACCGAGGAGGCCTCGGTGGCCCGCGGCGAGGTCATCTGCCACCAGGGAGATCCCGGCGACGCCATGTACCTGGTGCTCGCCGGCTCGGTGTCGGTGCAGGTCGGGGGCGCGGAGATCCTCCGCCTGGGAAAAAGCGAGGTGGTGGGAGAGATGGCGGTGCTCGACAACCTCCCGCGCTCGGCCGACGTGGTGGCCGCCGAGGACACCGAGCTGCTGCGCATCGACGCTCAGAGCTTCGACGAGCTGCTGCAAGACAAGCACCAGATCGTCAAGGGTATCTTCAAGGTGCTGTCTTCCCGGCTGCGACAGTCCACCGCCCGCCGGGCCCCCGCCCCTCCCAGCGCGAGCCTCGCGACTCCTTCTTCCGACGCCCCGGCCGATCGCTGAGCCGGGCCGCAGGGGTTCTCACCGATCCCGACGACGGCCGATCCGGATGTTGCAGCGGGGGCAGTAGCGGGCGTTGCCAGCGCCCGCCCAGGCCACCCCTCCCAGCGCCAGGGTCGCCACGGTGGCGCCCAGCAGCCATCCGGGCACGGGCGTGGCCGAGGCCGCCTCCAGCGCGAGCCTCGCGACTCCTTCTTCCGACGCCCCGGCCGATCGCTGAGCCGGGCCGCAGGGGTTCTCACCGATCCCGACGACGGCCGATCCGGATGTTGCAGCGGGGGCAGTAGCGGGCGTTGCCAGCGCCCGCCCAGGCCACCCCTCCCAGCGCCAGGGTCGCCACGGTGGCGCCCAGCAGCCATCCGGGCACGGGCGTGGCCGAGGCCGCCTCCAGCGCGAGGGCCAGCGCGGCGAGGGCCGTGAGCCCCATCCCGGTCCCCCGGCGGATCCGGCTGAGATCCCGGACCTCGGTTCCGCCGCAGCGCGGGCAGGCCGCCGCCGCGGCGTCCCGCGTCGGTGGGGCGTCGGGAGTGGGTGAGCGCGGAGAGGACATGACCCGATCGTAGCACGTAGGGGTCGCCGAGGGGAGGATCGGAACGCCCCCCACTTCCGTCGAAAACTCGGATTGTCGGGACGGACCCCGTCAACCGGCTCACCGGCTCCCCCCCGTTTGCATCGGGCCCGCCCGGCCTTCATACTGACTGAACGCGTCACTCGAACGCATACACCCCGCATCGCTATCGGGAGGTCAGCATGGACCGCAGCACCCACACCGTGCAGCATGGGATGTTCTTCGCGCGCCAGGGGTGGTATCCGGCCGAGCGCCGGGCCTGCGAGGCGCTCATCGACGAGTTTCTGTCCGCGGTGGACGAGACGGCGCTGCCGCCGGCGCTGCCCGGAGGGGCGGGCATCGTCCCCCACGCCGGCTGGGCGTTTTCCGGGCGGCTCGCCGCCCAGGTCTTCTGGGCGCTGTCCCAGCAGCAGGCTCCCGACGAGGCGGTGGAGACCGTCGTGCTGTTCGGGGGGCACCTGGGACCGCGATCGGCGAGCTGGTTGATCACCTCCGGAAGCTGGCCGACCCCCGTGGGCGAGGTGGAGGTCGACGCCGAGCTGTCCGAAGCCCTGGCCGCGTCCACCGACCTGAGCCCCATCGAGGCCCACGACTACGAGCCGGACAACACCATCGAGCTGCAGATGCCCCTGGTGCGGCAGCTTTTTCCCAATCGCCGGTTGGTGGTGGCGGGCGTGCCGGCCGACGCGGCGGCCGTGGCCGTGGGCCGCGCCGCGGTGATGCAGGCCCGCCGCCTCGGTCGCCGCGTCGTGGTGGTGGGCTCCACGGATCTCACGCACTACGGGCCCAACTACGGCTTCATGCCCCACGGCCGCGGGCCGGAGGCGGTGCGCTGGGTCAAGGAGGAAAACGACCGCCGGGCCGTGGAGCTCATGAGCGGCCTCGAGGCCGAGACCCTGCGCAAGGAGTCTCTCGAGGGGCACCTGGTCTGCTGTCCCGGCGCGGCCTGCGCAGCCCTGGGTGCCGCGCAGAAGGCGGGGGCCCGCGCCGGGCACGTGCTCGAACGATTCACCAGCTACGATCTGCGGCCAGCCGACTCCTTCGTGGGGTACGCCTCCGT
>CAYFWA010000175.1:0-5413 GCA_964346625.1 uncultured Myxococcales bacterium | reverse complement strand
TCTGACGGTCTGACGGTCTGACGGTCTGACGGTCTGACGGCGATCGGCCCGCCGCGGGGCCGACGCACAGGGGTCAGCCGCACAGGGGGTCAGCCGCACGGGGGTCAGCCGTCGGAGACCGTGCTCCGGTCCTCGGTGGCTTCGCCGGCGTTGGCCAGCACCTCCGCGATGACCCGCTCGAGCTCCGAGAAATCGAAGGGCTTCTGCAGATAGTCGCGGGCGCCGGCCCGCAGCAAAGCGGTGGCGTGTCCCACCTGGCTATAGCCAGAGCACAGCACCACCGGCACCGTCGAATCGATGGCCTGCAGGCGAGTGAAGGTCGCGCGACCGTCCAGGTCGGGCATCATCAGATCCAGCAGCACCAGGTCCACCTCGTCGGCGCAGCGCTGGAAGTAGTCCAGGGCCTCGCCACCGCTGCGCGACACGTGCACGCGGCATCCCAGCGCCCGAAGCTGCTCTGACACCGTGGAGCCGAACTCCTCCTCGTCATCCACCACCAGGATCAACGCCCCCGCCACCACGGGAGCCGACCCGGTCTCTTCGAGGCCGCCGGGGGTCGGCTGCTCCGCGGCCTGCGGGAGATAGACCGAGACCGCCGTGCCCTGGCCCGGCCGGCTGTCGAGCGCAATCCACCCCTCGTGGGCCTCCACGATGCCCAGGCTCACCGCCAGGCCGAGGCCGGTGCCGCGCCCGCGGGTCTTGGTGGTGAAAAACGGCTCGAAGATCCGCGCCTGCTGCTCGGGCGCGATCCCCGGCCCCGTGTCCCGGATTCGCAGGCGGGCATAGGGCCCCGGGGCGCGCTCGCGCCCCAGCTCGGCATCCCCCTTTTCGAGAACCGCCAAGTCACTGCGCAGCTCCAGCACCCCGCCGTCGGGCATGGCGTCACAGGCGTTGATGCAGATGTTGAGCAGCGCCACGGTGATCTGCCCCGGCGAGACGGTCACCCCGGTGTGCTGCTGCGCTAGCGTCGTGTGGATGCGGATGTTTTTCGGCACGCTGCCGGTCAGGATCTCCAGCACGTCCTGGGTCAGCTCGCCCAGCGAGACCACCCGCGACTCCAGCTTCTCCCGCCGGGCGAAGGCCAGCAGCTTCGTGGTGAGATCCCGCGCCCGGCGCGTCACCTTGACGATCCGGTCGATGCGGGCCGCCTCCGTGGCCGGCAGCTCCCGCTCGGCCAGCAGCTCCGCGTTGCCCAGGATCACCGCCAGGAGGTTGTTGAAGTCGTGGGCCATGCCCCCGGCCAGCTTGCCCAACGCCTCCATCTTCTGGGCCTGCAGAAGCTGCTGCTGCAGCTCCTGCCGCTCGTCTTCGGCCTGCTTGCGCCCGGTGACCTCGCGGGTGAACTCCGAAAAGCCCGCGACCTTGTCTTGCACCCACACCGGATTGAAGGAGACCTCGAAGTGGCGCACCTGCCCGCTGGGCATGGAATGCGCGTATTCCGCGGAGAACTTTTCGCCCTTGAGCACCCGCCGATGCAGCCCGTCCCACCACGCCCGCGCCTGCTCGTCCTCGAGTCGCTCGTGGGGCTTGATCCCGGGGCACATCTCGAAGCCCAGCAGCTCCTGCATGATGCGCGCGTAGGCCGAGTTGAAAAACATCGGCTCGCCGCGGGCGTTGCAAAACAAGATGAGGTCGTCGGTGTTTTCCAGCAGGGAGGTGAGCAGCGTGTTCGCCTCCCGCAGGGTGTCTCCGCGCCGCTTGGCCCGCTGCAGCGCCTCCTCGAGCGCGGCCGCGCGGCGTCGCAGACCGTGGAGCTCGAGCGCTCTAAGCTGTTCGTCACCGCCGTGGTCGGTCATGGTGTCCCCGTGTACCCGCACTATACCCAAAAAGCGTGCCCCTTCCAAAGCCGCGTATCTGGGACCCCCTCAGGGAACGGGAGACGAAGCAAAGGGGAGGGACGAACGGTCGGCGCCGGTGCGCGGAGAAAACGGGGGGGGGCCGGCAGCCCGGCCCCCCTGGGGGGGGGATCACTGCATCTCGATGAAGCCGCAGGGGCACTCTTCCATGCACTTTTTGCAGCCCTGGCACAGCTCGAGCTTGTAGGTGTAGGGGCCGCCGCCCTCGGCCGGCTTCACGATGGCGTTGTCCTGGCAGAAAGACCAGCAGGTGCCGCAATCGAAGCAGTAGCCGCAAGACATGCACCGGCTCGCCTCGTGCTGGACCTGCTCCTCGGTGAGGCCCTGGTTGATCTCCACGTTCACATCGCCCGCGAAGCGCTCCTCCACGGGCAGGTGCTCGGGCTCCTCGCGCTTCTTTTCGTCGTAGAACGAGAGCTTGACCCGATCCGCGCCGATGACGGGCATCTTCTCCGGCTGAGAGGGCTCCTCGCCGTTGCAGTAGGCGTCGATGGCGTCCGCCGCGAAGCGACCCTGGGCGATGGCCGTGGTCACCAGGGCGAGCTGCGTGACGTCGCCGCCGCCGAAGACCCCCTCCTGCTCGGTGCGCTGGAAGTCGTCCACCTGCACCCAGGTCTTGGGGGTGCCCACCTCCTCCAGTCCCTCGAACACCGGGGACTGGCTGATGGCGGGGATGATGACGCTGGCCGGGATCTCGAACTCGGAGCCCTCCACCGGCACGGGCCGGCGGCGGCCGGAGTCGTCCGGTTCGCCGAGCTGCTGCCGCTGACACTTCATGCCCGCGGCCTTGCCGTCGTTGGTCAGGATCTCGATGGGCTGCACCAAAAACTCGATCTTGATGCCCTCTTCCTTGGCGCCGTCGATCTCCTCCCCGATGGCCGGCATCTCCTCGATGGTGCGCCGGTAGACGATGGTGACGTTCTTGGCGCCCAGCCGCTTGGAGACCCGGGCGGCGTCGATGGCGGTGTCCCCGCCGCCGATCACCACCACGTCGTCACCCACCTCGGGGGGCTCGCCGGAGTTGCAGGCGTGCAAAAACTCGGCGCCGCGGTACACGCCCTCGGCGTCCTCGTTGTCCACCCGCATCTGGCGGCCCTGGTGGGCGCCGATGGCCACGAACACGGCCTTGTGCTCGCTTTTCACCTGGTCATAGGGCACGTCGCGGCCAACGGCGGTGTTGGTCTTGAGCTCCACCCCGAGATCCAGCACGCGCTGGATCTCGGCGTCGAGCACCTCCCGCGGCAGGCGGTACTCGGGGATGCCGTAGCGCAGCATCCCGCCGGCCTTGTCGAAGGCCTCGTAGATCGTGACGCCGTAGCCCTTGCGCGCGAGGTGATAGGCGCAGCCGATCCCCGCGGGCCCCGCGCCGAGCACGGCGATCTTCTCGTCGCGCTTGGCCTCGGGCGCCGGCAGCTTGAGCCCCTTTTCGATGCCGAAGTCCCCGATGAACCGCTCCACCTGGTTGATGGAGGGGGCCCCGTCCTTCTGCGTCCGGTTGCACGCCTCCTCGCAGGGATGCGGGCAGACGCGGCCACAGGTGGCGGGCAGGGGGTTTTTCTCTGCGATGATGTTCCACGCCATCTCGTACGACTCTTCGTACGTTCGACCGCGATCCTCGGTCTTGGCGATGGTCATGAGCATCTTGCGGATCTCGGTGCCCTGAGGACAGGCGTCCATGCAGGGCGCCCGCTTCTCCAGGTTGTAGGGCCGCAGGTTCGAGGTGACTCGGGGTCCCCCGCCGCTGCTCGACCCACCGCGGGTCTTGAGCTTCTTTTTCTTTTTCTTTTTCAGACCGATTCCCATGGGTCTCGTACCTCGTGTCGCTGGGTGGATGTATCGTCAGGGCTCACGGAAGGCGACCGCGGCGGCGGGACCGACAACTCAAACGCTAACCGGACGGCGTCCATGCGACCGAAAACCCACCGCGGGCCATCGGCCAACGAGCATCATGGACACGGTATTCGAATCGGCGGTCGAACCCCGCGGGTGTCTCTCGCGCGAGTCCTTTGTTTGCAGTTTTCCTATCTGATCCGCAATGCGCTGTCTAGTCCGGAATTTGCTACAATGACCCGCGCTGGCGCGAGGCCAGCGCCACGAGCGCCGGGGCCCAGGCGGGAGTGCCCAGGGCGTGCAGGTGCAGGTAGCTCGCCAGCGTGTTCCGATGCTGCAGCCCATCGCGCCCCGCGCCGGTGCCCGCACCCCGCCGGACCGCATAAGCCGTTGAAATATTGACGTTCGAGTCGATGATCCGCGAATAGTGAAACTCGTGCCCCTGCAGCCGGGTGCCCCGGGGGAAAAGCGGCGTGTCGCGGTCCACCTCCACCTCCATGTAGCCGTGTCCCTGGGGTCGCGCGGTGACCTCCAGCTCCAGGGGGAAGACCCCCGCCATGTCGTGGCGCTCCCCCTGCCACCAGAACGCCCGGCACAGATACATCAGGCCCCCGCACTCGGCGTAGATGGGGAGCCCCCGCTGGGCGGCCCCCCGCACCGCCGCGCGCAGAGGCACGTTGGCCGCCAGGGCCGCGGCCTCAATCTCGGGGAAGCCGCCGCCCAGATACAGGGCGTCCACCGCCGGCAGCGCCGGATCGCGGGTGGGTCGGATGGGCACGAGCTCGGCGCCCGCCTGACGCAGGGCCTCGAGGTTTTCCGGATAGTAGAAGGTGAAGGCCCGATCCTGAAACACCCCAACGCGCACCCGCGGCGGGGCCGGGGGACCATCGGGAAGCTGCGGCGCGGCGGTGAGCGGCGGTGCGGATAGAGGTGGCGCCGCATCGGCGAGCCTGAGCAGCCCATCCAGATCCAGCGCCTGCTCAGCCAGCGCCGCCAGCCGGGTGCCCAGCCGCGCGGTGCCCACGTGCTCGGCGGGCGGCACCAGGCCGAGGTGCCGATCGGGCAAAAGCGAGGCCAGCTCCGGATCGCGCGGGATCACCCCTAGCACCGGCAGCCCCGTGGCCTGGCGCACGGCCTCGGTGATTACGCGCTCGTGGCGCGCGCCCCGCACGCGGTTGAGCACCACCGCCCGCAGGGGGCAGCTCGGATCCATCCGCTGCATGCCCAGGGCCACCGCGGCCGCCGTCCGGGTGACCTTGGTGGCGTCGAGCAGCAGCACCACCGGAGCCGAGAGCGCCTTGGCGAGCTCGGCCGTGGAGTAGGTCCCCGCCCCATCGAGCCCGTCGTACAGCCCTCGGTTTCCCTCCACCAGGGTTACCCGGACCCCGGCAGCGCCCTGCGCGAAGGAGGAGAGCAGCGCTGGCTCGGGCATCAGGTAGGCGTCCAGGTTGCGGGCCTCGCCATCGGCGGCCCAGGAGAGCCAGGCGCGATCGATGTAGTCCGGGCCCTTTTTGAACGCCGCCACCGCGTGACCGCGGGCCCGCCAGGCCGCGGCGAGCGCCAGGGACACGAGGGTCTTCCCGGCGTCGCCGCCGGTACCGGCGACCACGAGGCGGGGCAAGCGGGGAGTCATGGGGAGCGAGCGGAAGACGGGTGGGGGGCGGGCAGACGCGACCGGGGCCTTAGGCCCCGATCACGAATTATCTGATCGTTCAGGCCGCCGATCC
>CAYFWA010000174.1:1554-10592 GCA_964346625.1 uncultured Myxococcales bacterium | reverse complement strand
GCCGGGATGGATCGGCGTCCCGAGTGCAGAGTTTATTTTGACCCGCTCCCTAAGTCTGGGCGCCGCCCGGGCTCGCGTAGGGGGACACCTCCGAACCGGCGGAGGCGGCGTCGCAATCCGGACCCTCGGCTTCCACGCAGATCCGTTGAGCGTTGCACTCGAGCCCCGCATGGCAGGTCTGGTTCGCGTGGCAGGGCTGGCCGAGCCCGCCTTCCGGGTTCGGCGAGTCCGGGGGATTCGACGGGTCCGACGGGTCCGACGGGCTCTCGGGATTCTGCGGGTTCTGGGGCGTCTGGGGACCGGACGGGGACGACGGCTCGCACAGGCGCTGCGCGTTGCCGGCAACGGACGGCGACGAAAAAGAGGCTGCGGCCAAGGACGCCAGCCCCGGCTACGAGCGCCGACGGCTCACGGTGTTCTACACCCACTTGCGGGGCCTGAGGGAGCTCAGCTCAGAGGTGGAGTCCGAGGAGCTGACGACGTTGCTGTCGGAGCTGCTCGATGCCATGAACGCCATCATCTACGAGCACGGCGGGACCCTGGACAAGTTCACCGGGGAGGGGCAGAAGGGGTTTTTCGGCACCCCGGACGATCCCGACCAGCGCGAGAACGCCTGTCGTTGCGTACGCATGGCGCTGCAGATGGCGGACAAGCTGCAGGAGCTCAACGAGCGCTGGCACCTGCGCACCCCACTGCGACTCTCGGTCGGCATCAACACCGGCTACGTCACCCTGGGCAACTTCAGGACTTGAGTTGGGTGCCGTTTCGAATAGGCCGTCGCGATACTTCACTTACCGCCTGTGCTGACGGAAAGATCCCTCCGCCAAGACGCTTCTCCACTGGCCAACGAGCTGTAGTGCCAACTGCTTGTCGTGGACGAGAACGCCGGTCTCGATGTTCCGGGACTGGCCGCGGTCGGTGAAGTTGGCGCTGGTGATCAGGGTGGTGGTCTCGTCTACGACCACGCACTTGGCGTGGACGCTCGCCATAGAGTCCGGGGCGATGGTGCTCGGGGCGTAGTAGAGGCTTGGCTTTGGGTCTCCGAAGGGCCAGTTCTGCTCGAGGAACGTCCCCAGGCGCTCGGCCGCGAACACCTCCAGGGTGACGCCCTGGGGGGCGCGCTCTCGAAGGTCCAGGAATATGTCCACGACCACTCCCCGCTCCGCCATCGCAGTATGCAGCGGCTCGAGGATATCCTTGCCGTGGTCGAAGGCGTAGCCGGCGACCAGGACGCTCCGTTGCGCGGAGGTGAATAACTGCCGAACCACCACGGCGGTGTCCCGGGAGGTGCTGGTCTTGGTCTCGGGGCCGGTCCACACCAGCTCCACAGCGCCTCTCCGCGCGCCCTCACGCTCCGCCAGGGCCACGGACAGGGCTGCTAGCACTCCTGCCCTGTCCACGCCCTCCAGGCAGCTCAGGCGCCCTGTGAGGTGGCCCAGGTTGACGGACTGGAGGCCGGCCTGGGTGATGGGCACCGGGAGCCTGTTCGTCCTCACCTGGCTGAGGAGGGCACGGAGATCGGGCACCGAGACAGCAGTGAGACCGAGGGGCGTCGTCATGCCGGCTCCTCGAAGAACGCGAGCTTTCGGGGTCGCCCGATGGTGGGGACCACCAGGGCGCGGTCCAGGTAACGGTTGAACCGCTCGCAGGAGCACTCGGCAATGAACAAGCAGCCGTGGCAGGCGGCGCCCTCCAAGAATCGCTCGGCGGGGTCCTTTTCCGGGGAGTGGTCCGCGCAGACCGGATCGTTCGAGCAGAGTTGGCCGAGCTTCAGGGCCTCGTCCAGGTGAAGGCGGAGCCTGCGCCCCTGCTCCACCAGCCCGCCCAGGGTGCCCTCGCTTCCGGAGCTCCCGGTGTGGAGCAGGATGGCGGCCATCGGTGTCGCGTCTTCCGCGGGCGCGCAGTAGATGCGCTCCCGGATGGCGCTGGCCGCGTATCCGCACTCCAGGGAGATGGCCGAGATCAGCAGGTGGGACAGGGAGTGGAGCAGATAGAAGCGGGCTCCGGGGAATGGAGGCGGCTCCACGTTCGGGGGGAAGCTCGCGTCGTATCCTGCCATGAGCTCCCGCGCCCGCGCCTTGACCTCCTTGCGTTCTTCCCACTCGGCCACGGCGGCCTCATCCAGCGCGATGAACACGCCCTCGCCGATCACCTCCGTGGCTGGCAGCCAGTCGGCGGTCAGCCCCAAGGAGGCCGACTCCACCTGCAAGTCGAACTCCCCCTGGAGGTCGGGGGTGACTGGCTCGAGGCGCGTGAAGCCCACCTGGACCCGGACCTCCCGGAGCTTGCTGGCCAGAACGATCCTGGCCACCTTGTTCGGCAGGCCGTCCTCTGGCTCGAAGGTGCGCGCGAAGAACAGGTCGTCGGGGCCGGGGAGCTCCCCGGGGCTCTCAGGAGGCTGGTTCACGAGCTGGATGTACTCCGCTGAGCGCAGCGGCCCCTGGTCCACCGGCGCCCCCGACTTCACCGCTGCGACCGCATCGAGCACCTGCTCGTCGGTGTAGCCGTCCAGGGCGGCCTTGACCTTGGGGATGACCCGGAACGACGCCAGAGTCTCTGCGGTGGCGGCCTGGACCACGTCCCACACGCCCTTGACGGCATTCTCGAGCTCCCGCCCTTTCTCCGGGATGGAGAGGGCGCTCACGACCTGGGAGAAGTAGGTGTTGCTGGCGGTGCGGACGAGGAGGCGGAGCCTCTCCTCGCACTCCTCCCGCGCCTCGCCCCCCAGCCAGGGCCGACGCCCCCCGCACTGGGGGCTCGTCTCCTTCACCAGGGCGGCGGACATTCGCTGTCGCTTCCCGCAGGAACAGGCCACCATGACTTCGGAGAAATCACCCGTGGAGCCCTCCAGGAGCCTGAGGTTGGGCGCCGCGCAGGGCTTCCCATACCCGTGTGCAAAGGAGATCCACGGGAAGTCCTCGATGTGTCCTTTCTTGCACGCCGCGACGAAGCGCACCGGGACGCACTCGCTTTTCTTCTTGCCGCCGCAGTGGTGGATGTACCGCCCTCCCTTGAGCTCCAGGTTGTTGCGGCGCACCAGGGCGCGGCACTCCTGGTTCTGGCAGACGAACCACCGCGGGAACTCGAGCACCTGCACCCCGATGGAGCGGGACGGCTGCGAGTCATCCCCCATGGGCGGCTCACGGAAGGCGTTCTCCACGCCGAGCTTGAGCCCACGCTGAACGATCCGGTCCCGCAGGCGCGGCTCCTGGAGGACGTTGACGCCCTTGCTGCGGTCGTAGTCCCAGAAATCCAGCCCACCGACCAGCACGGCGTTGTCGATGAGGTCCACCATGGCGCCCGGCCCGAAGGTCGTGACCACCTGGCTCCGCCGGATCTGGCCCTCGGGGCGGACAAAGGCTTGCTTCTTTCCCCAGGACTTGGCCATCAGAGCTTCCCTCCGAGACGTCGGCGCTGAAGCCAGAAGTGGACCGTGGGCTCCACGTCCCGCATGGAGGTCGGCGCCACGAACTTGGCCTCATCGGAGCCGCGGAGGGGCAGCTCTTCGTCAAGGACCTGGTAGAGGATGGGGTTCCCGGCGGCTTTGTCCTTGTCGAACCTCGAGTAGGTGCGGTTGCCAGCCCCTTCAAGCCCTTCTTTGATCACCACCTCCCAGGAGTCCAGGAGGCTCTTTCCCCGGCTCTTCAGGTTGGCCTTCAGCTTCTCGTACTCGTCCGGTGACAGCGAGGCCCCCCGCTCGGCCAGCAGCGCCACGGCGCGGTCCCCCACTGCCCGATGCTCGCCGAGCAGCATGGCGTGGGCAGGCTTGGTGAGCACCGGGTCCAGCAGCCGAGTCATGGCGACCAGGGTGCCGGCGAGGCCGCGCTCGAGGGCCGGGCCGGAAAACGGGGTCAGGCTCTGTGCCTCCACGAAGCGGTAGAAGCTCTCGTGATACGCCGTGAACCGCTCGAAATGGGAGCGGTCCCGCGGCTTGTGGACGTTCAGGCACGTCACCACCAACCCCGGCCACTGCTCCTGTCGCCCGACGCGACTGGAGGACTGGATGTACTCGCTGGTGGTCTTCGGCTGGCCGGCCACCACCATCAGGCCCAGGCGGTCGATGTCCACGCCCACGGAGATCATGTTGCTGGCGAGCAGCACGTCCACGCTCCGCTTGGCCTGGTAGGGCAGCCCCAGCCGCTCCTTGGAGTCCTTGATCCGGCCCGTGGTCTCCCGGCTGGTGAGCTCCACCGGCTCCATCTGGATCGGCCGGTTGGCGAACCAGGGGTTTTCGCCGTCGTAGCTCAGCGGTCTGCGTGACTCGAGCAGCAGGCAGCGGGTCTGTACCTCGTCCTCCACCAGGCGGCGCATTCCGCCCAGCTCCCGGAGCGAGTTGAAGTAGCCCGCGAGGGTCATGTAGGCGTCGGCGGTCTGCTGCGGTTCGCCCTTGGGGTCGTACACCCGCGCCGCCGCAGAGAGCAGGTCCACGTACATCCGGAGCAGCACGGCCTTCATGGAGCGCCCCGGCGCCGCCACGCCCACGTAGAGCCGCCCGGGCTTCTCGTCGTCCACCGTGGCGAACCAGGTCTCGGAGTCGTCCACACCCGGCGGTGGGAACAGCGACATTTCCTTGCGCCCGAACAGGGCCGCCACCTGGTGGCGCGCCCGACGCACGGTGGCCGTGGACGCCACGATCTTCGGGCGCAGATTCCGGCCGTCTTCCCGCCGACGGCAGCACAGGGCGTCGATGGCCGTCTCGTAGAGCCCAACCATGGTCCCCAGCGGCCCGGAGATCAGGTGCAGCTCATCCTGGACGATCAGCTCCGGGGGGCGCAGACCCTCGGGCAGCCTCTCGGCGTCCCGCCGACTCTTGTCCAGGGGACCGAGGAACGTCCTGCCCGCACGTGCGTGCGCCCGCCCGAACAGCATCCCGGTCTCACCCCGCCAGGGCATCATCGCGAACTTGTCCACCGTGGCCACGATGAACGCCGGCAGCTCCCGGTACACCTGCTCGTCCACGAACAGGACCGGGAGCCCCTCCGGGTTCTTGCGGGCCGAGAAGTCACACTTGATGTTCTGGCAGCCCACCACCACCTCGGTGGGCTTCTTGCGAGTCGGCCCGAGGGTGAGGCTCTGTCGACCAAGCTCCTGGCCGCACCACGGACAGTTCGGCAGCGGGAAGGGCGACTCCGCTTTCTTGGAGGTGTTGTTCTTGTAGTCGGTGATGGCCTTGGCCACCGCGCCCATGGTGTTGGCGGTGGCGCTGCGCCCCACCCAGAGCCCCACGGCGAACCGGACCTCGCCCAACCGCTCCGGGCTCCTTCGCCGGAGCTGCTCGAGGGCGCACATCAGCGTGGCCGCTCGGCCGAGCTGATCCAGCGTCAGGAGCCGCAGCGTGTACCGCAGGAGCACCGCCACGCCGAGGCCCTGATCAGGACGCTCCCGCCCTCGCAGGCGCCGCAGCAGCACCACGATGGCGATGAGCCCGAGGTATGCCTCGGTCTTGCCCCCGCCCGTGGGGAAGAAGATGAGCTCCACGTTTTCGCGGTCGGGATGCTCGGCGTCCGAGGCCCCGTCGATGTTCAGCAGCACGAAGGCGAGCTGGAACAGCCGCCAGGCAGGCCGGTCGCCCCCGGGCGGATACCGCTCCGGGTTCCGTTGGAGCGCCGCCGTGGCCATCGCCTGGTTGGCCAGGCAGAACGCCTCCCGGACCTCGGCATCTTCTTTCAGCCGCCGGATCCCCGACTCGATGCGCCGCCTGGCCGTGTCGGCGTTGTTCATCAGAATGTCCCGAGTCTCCAGGCGCTTGGGGGAGCGGAGCTCGATGGCGCGTTGCTCCTCGATCCACTCCCCATACCGCTGCGGGAGCGCGCCCAAGGCGGCCTCCACCGCTTCCCCATCAGCCAGGTCGGCGAGCTTCTCCATCTCCGTGACCACGCTCGGCTCACGGTGCGTCTCCACCCGCCGTACCTCCGCACGGGGCAGCCAGGTGGTGGCCACCGCGGTCACGGGCCGGTCCGGCCCCTCCTCGCTGTCCTGGACCACTTCGACCGCCACCCCGTGGCCCACCGCGAACTCGCACCGCTTTCGGAACTGGAGATCGGACACCCGGTCATCCCAGTGCTCCGACCGCTCTCCGCGCCGATTCGGACGGGGCACGAACCCCGCGTCGAAGCGCAGCTCCATCCGCACCTGGAACAGAAACTCCTCGTCCCGGTCGCGCCCCTCACCTTCGTTTCGCTCGTTGACCAGGAACAGCGACAGCGCCCGGGTTCCATCGTCGAGCCCCTGCGCCACGGCGTCGGGCACCGCCCCCAGCTTGCCGCGCAGGTGGATGCCGGGATACCCGGGTACCACGACGCCCTGCGCGATCTGCTCGGGGTCCAGCTCCAGCGGCACCGACACCGGCTCCCGTGCGATCCGGCGCCACACCCTCGCCGGCTTCTTCCTACCCTCCTGCTCCACCTTCTCCGCACGGTACTCGGCGAAGGAGGCCACCACGGTGAGCTGGTCCGTTGCATCCCCAGGGGGGAGCAGCACCGACAGCCCCAGCGACGAGGGCAGGTGGCTCTTCTGCTTGGGCTCGGGCTCGTGCCCGGCCGTCTCCTCCTCCGACTCGTCCGACCCGGCGGCGATCTCGTCATCGGTGGGCTCGTACAGCTCACGCCCGGACGACGGCGCCAGAAAGCCGGTCAAGTACCAGCGCGAGGGCGGCAGCTTCAGAACCTCGTCCTCCAGCGCCTCCGGATCGAACGGACCGATCAGGTCGGCCTCCAGTGCTCGGATGAGGTGCTCGCGGGATGCGGTTGTCTTCATAGATCCATCATCTCATCGATTTGGGCGGATGGTACAGGTGCCCAAGCCCGGCGCCCATGCTCTGCAAACAGCTCGCACGGCTCGTCCAAAGCGCCACCACGGTGAGGCCACAGCCGCTCTCGAGTGCCATGGGCTCGCGGCGGCGCGAAGCTCCACAGGCGAAGGGACGGCCAAACCGTGCACGGAAATACGCAAGGCTAAACACCCGTCATTACGGTCAGTTGGCTACTGATTGCGTCATACGCGCGCATTAGTCGGCCTCGGATTGCGCGTCGTGTAGCCACGAAGCCAAGGACGGAGCGGGATCCAGCTCAACACTCTCGACGCGCCCGCGCTCGCCTTGATCGCGTTGATTGCTTGCGCGGACTCTTGGATGACCTCTTCGTGCACGGACGACCTCGTCGTGCACGCGCCGGGGAAACCCGTTCCCGTGGACCATGACCGCGCGCTCGGTCGAGGCGACCTCGAACAGCAGCAGCTCATGTTCCTTGCATTGAGCTCTCACTCCGTCAGCCTGCGGCGGCGTGAGCGGTGAGTCGCGCCGACGGTGTCCTTGCTGCCGAGATCCCCGCCGTGGGCGTGGAGCAACTCCAGCAGCATGCGCTGGCGGGCGAACAGCCGTACGCCCTTCGGCCGCCGCTTTGATGAGGAGGTTGTGCTCATTCTTCAAGCAATCACAGGTGCCTAACCTGCGCGTTGATCACGGTGGAGTGTACCAAGGCGTCGGACCACATCCAACGCCCGCCTCAGGTCCGCGATGCTGGGTCTCCGGATTGTCCCTCAGTCTCTGGTTGGATGGGGGTAGCAGGCTCGCGATGATGTACGTGGAGAGTCTGTGTCGCCACGGCGTACCAGTCCCCCTCGCCCTCCCGCGCTTCCACCCGGAACACCACCTCGCCGGATTTCAACAGACGAATACCGTGTGGGAAATTGAAGTAGAATTGCACGCTCTGAGGGGCGCTGTCCCCAGTGACCGTAAGGAGGACCTCATCGTTTCCATCCTCGCCCGCTTCGCGCACGAACCTGAGGGCCAGGTTGCCTGCCGGCTCGCCCTCGCCCTCGCGCTCGAGCCTCGCCGCGAAGGCGAATCTGACATGCAGGCTCGGGAAGCTCGAAGCGACCAGCTCGGTGAGCGCGTTGACCATCGTTAGGTTTTGGGTGAGCTGATCGTTGACGACCGACTCACACAGAACCAGCCAGCGGCAGATGTACAAAGCGGTTCTCCTACGCGGCGCGCTTTTCAGGCGGCGTCCCTTGTGGGGTGGCTGGGCCTCTTTCCGGCGTAAAGCTCGCCGTCCGAGGGGCGGTCGGCTCCTGCTGTGAGGTCATGACCGGTGCCTCCGTGAAAGATGAGGTCGTCTCCGGTAAGAGCAGGGCCACGAGCTCCTCCTCGGTCAACCCCACTTCTGCCGCCCTGCTGGACAAGGCGTGGACCAACTCCTCCGGAAGCAGCCACTCGACCCGGACGTAGCCTGCAGGAAGGTTCTCTCCAACACCCAGCAGGGAGGCGATCGGGATCCCGAGCCCGCTGTGAAGGCGCCGGATCATCTCCTTCGAGAGGCTCCGCTTGCGAGCCAGCACCTCGGAGACCTTGGACGCCGAGCCGATGTACTCGACGAGGTCTTTCTGCTGAAGGCCCGCTTGCGCCATCCGGAAGAGGATTGCATCCACCGGATCCGGCGGCGGAAGCTCCCCCTGCCGCTCTTCGTAGGCATTGATCTCCGCCACCAGCGCCGCGCGCTCCTCGAAGTCCGGATCACCCGGCCGAGCCGACCAGATTTGCTCCAGCCTCGCCGATGCGGTCTCCAGCGACTCACGGTCTGTGACTTTGATGACTTCTTTGATTTTGGTCATCCTCCGTTCCTCACACCGCTCGCGTTCCTCTCACACCGCTCGCGTTCCTCTCACACCGCTCGCGTTCCTCTCACACCGCTCGCGTTCCTTTCACCGCTCGCGTTCCTCTCACCAGACGCGTTCCTCTCATAGCTCATCCGCACGGATCCGATCGTACTCCTCATGAGTGCCGAAGAACTTGACGTACACTTCGTAGCCTGAGTACCAGACCTTGATGATCAGCCGATACCTGCCACCGCAGATGTTGAAGATCACGGTTTCTTCTCCGACAAAGGAGGCGGTCGGAAACTGATCGCGAATGTCCTGTGGTCTCGACCACCGAGCCTCTTTCGCCTCCTGGTACCAGGCACGAAGTTGACGCGCTGCGTCGGGCCCGTACTGCTCTCCGTACTCCCTGAGTCCGTACTGCTCTCCGTACTCCCTGAGTC
>CAYFWA010000174.1:0-1454 GCA_964346625.1 uncultured Myxococcales bacterium | reverse complement strand
CCGTACTGCTCTCCGTACTCCCTGAGTCCGTACTGCTCTCCGTACTCCCTGAGTCTGGACCAAGCGATGACGTTAATGAGTTCCCATTCTGGGAAGTAGGTTACTCCTTCCAGATAGCTGCCGCAAGCCAAGAGGGCGTCACGACACGTAACCCGGGGTCCCCACCACGAAGATCCGCGGGCGCGAAGACGGCCAAACCGTGCTCGGAAACACGCAGCGTCAACGGTTCGTGTCGGCGGGACATTGCAGGCCTTGTGCTGCCGTCCGACTCCGGCATCATGGCGGCATGTCCATCTTCGACCGCAACCGTCCTTTTGATCCGTCCGAATGGCTCCAGGAGAAGACCCTGGCCGCCCTCGAGGAGACCGCCCGCCTGGTTGACCTCGCCAACGAGCCGGACACGACCCCCTGGTACGCGAAGACCCTGCGCGAGCGCGCCGGGCGGCTGGCGAGCCGGCTCGCGCCCATCGTCGCACTGCTCCACGACGCCGGCCAGGAGGCCGCCTCACACGAGGAGTGGGGCTTGCTCCTGCACGGCGGCTCCTTCGGCCTGGCCAGGTGGTGCAAGAAGCACGGTATCGCCGACCCGCACAAGATCGCCATGAAGGCCGCCGGAGCCATCGTGGCCGATGACCCCGACGATCTCGAGGACCGCGAAGCCAAGGCCGAGGAGATCGTCGCCCCCCCCGCCTCCGCCGAGGACGCACGGGGCTTGAACCTCAAGCTGCAGATCTACGGCTGCCACACGCGCGACCTGCTGCACGGCGAGGTCTCCCCCGCGGAGCGGCGGCTCGCGCTCTGGCTCCTCTCCGAGCTCTGGCTCTCTCCCTACGCCGACATCGTCATCGTCTCGCGAAGGTTCCTGCCGACCGACATCAACGTCACCCCGCAGGAGACGGCCGAGGCGTACCGCTCCCTGTACGAGCGCGGCAAGATCGAGCGCGTCGAGCTCCCCGACCGGGACCTGAGGCCGGAGGCCCTCCCGCTCCGACTGGTGGTCTCCGGCGCCAACGACAGCAAGCACCCGCGCGCGTACCAGGAGGAGACCTTCGGCTTCCCCGGGGCGCGCATCGGCGGGCAGCCAACCTCGGGAAACCTCACCCTCCACGCCCTCGCGCCGACCGAGGCCCAGCTCGTCACCGGGCTCTCCACCTCGCGGCTTTCCCGGGCGCTCGACGAGCTTCGGGTCCAGATCCAGGAGCACCTCGGGGACGAGCGCGTGTACATCGAGAAGGTCGAGCTGGACTCAACGCGCGGCAGCCTCGGCCTGCGGGTCCACTTCCGTCAACGGCTCGACGAGGACGACGACGAGACGCTTCGGGCCGGCATCACGGCGGTCATCGAAACCTGGGTCAAGTCGCTCGCTCCGCGGAATTGACCCCGACGAGATGCTTCGGGACGGCATCACGGCGGTCATCGAAACCTGGGTCAAGTCGCTCGCTCCGCGGAATTGA
>CAYFWA010000173.1:0-10609 GCA_964346625.1 uncultured Myxococcales bacterium | reverse complement strand
CCCCCAGCCACACCCGCCCCCCCAACTTCTTTCGCTGCTCTGGTGACTTGCACGCCCTGGAACGTTGACACGACGCCATGGGGCCGCTACGTTCATCTCTGGACTTTACGAGTCGTTATTTCTTCGGTGCGGAGCGTGACGTGCCGCGCATTCTGGTAGTCGACGACGACCCTTGGATTCTCAAGATGGTGACCACCGTGCTCGGCAAGCGGGGTCACGACATCCACGTCGGCCGCAACGGCGTGGATGGCTTGGACAAGGCCAAGGAGATCCAACCCGACCTCATCATCACGGACATCATGATGCCCGAGATGGACGGCTGGGATCTGGTGCGCCATATTCGCTCCACGCCGGGGATCTCCATGATCCCGGTCATCTTTCTTACGGCGCTTTCCGATGACGACGACCGCATCCAGGGCTTTCGGCTCGGTGCCGACGACTACCTGGCCAAGCCCTTTCGGTTCGACGAGCTGGAGCTGCGGGTGGAGAAAGCCTTTCGCAGCAAGGCGCGCATCGAGGCCCACCTGCGCGGCGAGACGGAACGCCCGCGGGTCACGTCCGCCGAGGCCCCGGCGGCGGGCATTCGGGGCACCCTGGATCAGATCGGGCTGTCCAGCCTGCTGGTCATGATGGAAATGGAGCGCAAGTCCGGCATCCTGGTGCTTCGCCACGACGAGGAGACCGCGCGCATCTTCATGAACGCGGGCCAGATCCTGTCGGCGCGCTTTGACGACCGGGCCGACCCCAGCGGTGCCGAGGCCATCTACGAGCTGCTGCGCTGGACCACCGGCAAGTTCGACTTCAGCACCCTCGAGGTGAACATGGAGGACGAGATCGGGCAGTCCACCACCCACCTCATGCTCGAAGGCGCCCGCCGCCTCGACGAGGGCGCCTTATGACCCCCTGATCGCCGATGAACACCGGAGAGGTCTACGGCAAGTACCGCTTGGTTGAACGCATCGCCTCGGGGGGCATGGCAGAGGTGTTCAAGGCCATCGCCGTGGGCGCCGCGGGTTTCGAAAAGCCCGTGGCCATCAAGCGGCTGCATCGGCGCATGAGCGAGGATGCCGACCTGGTGGGCATGCTGCAGGACGAGGCGCGCCTGTGCAGCAAGCTCAACCACGGCAACATCTGCCAGGTCCTCGACCTTGGTCACGTCCAAGACACCTACTACATCGCCATGGAGTACGTGAACGGGCGAGACCTGTTCAGCGTGCTCCGCAAGGCGAGCCAGAGCGGGCGGCCGCTGCCGCTACCGGCGAGCCTGCTGCTGACCTGTGAGATGCTCGCCGGCCTCGACTACGCCCACCGCAAGCGGGACGCCGAGGGCCAACTGCTGCACATCATCCATCGGGACATCTCTCCCCAGAACGTGCTCATTACCTGGGACGGAGAGGTGAAGATCATCGACTTCGGCATCGCCAAGGCGCGCACCTCCACCCACAAGACCCAGGCGGGCATCATCAAAGGCAAGTTCCGCTACATGTCCCCCGAGCAGGCTCGTGGTGAGCCCATCGACCATCGCACGGACATCTTCGCCACCGGGGTGGTGCTCTACGAGATGATCACCGGACGCCCGCACGCCGCCGGGGCCACGGACCGGGAGATCCTCATCAAGATCCAGACCGGTAAGTTCGATCGGCTCCGGGACCTGGTCCCCGACCTCCCGGCCGATCTGGAGGAGATGGTCCACCGCGCGCTGGACGTGAACCCGGATCACCGCTGGTCCAGCGCCCGGGCCTTCCGCAAGGCCTTGCTGACCTTCATGCGTACGAACCGGTTGAGCTACTCCCGCGACGACCTCGCGGAGTACATCCGGTATCTGTTCAAGGAAGACACCGGACAGGACACGAGCCTCGAAGCTTCCTGCGTCCCGCCGGCCGTCGCCGCCGACCCGGAGCCGGCCGGCTTCGCGAGCGGGGGGGGGGACCCGTTTTCCGTGCGCGCCCGCATCGAGCTGCCCGATCCCGCCCCCGCGGAGCCCCCCGCGGAGCCCCCCGCGGCAGCGCCCGCGGCCACCGTGAACCTGCAAGCCGAGGCGGCCGAGCTCCCAGAGCCGACGCCGCCCCCCCAGCGCAAGCGCCAACGCAAGGCGTCGCGGGTCAAACCCACGGTTGCCCTCGATCGGCAGCCGACCCCGGCGCCCACGGCGCGGCGGACCGCACCGCCGGGCCTGTCGCGCCCGCCCGAGGGGACCGCCCAGATCGCGGTACCGGCGCATCCTGCCGCCGCGACGACCCCCCACCCCGCGCCGCGGGGCGGGGGCAGCTCCCTGGCGGTGCTTTTGCGCTGGCTGGTGTTGCTGGCGGTGCTGGGCGCCGCGGCCGTGGGGGCCTACCTCATCTACGTGCTGTACATTCAGCAGACCACGCTGCTGGGCACGGCGGCCTCGCGGCTGGGGCGGGCGTCTGGCAAAGGCCGGGCCCCCACCGCCCGGATGGGCTCGGTGTCGGCCACGCTGGAGATCGACAGCCGCCCCCGCGGCGCTCGGATCGTGCTGGCCGGCAAGGACACCACGGTCAAGACCCCGGGACGCTTCCCAGACCTCACGGTGCCCACGCGGTTGGCCGTGGAGCTGCGCCACCCTCGGTTCAAGACCCGGTGGAAGCGTACGATCCCCGTAGCCTCCGGCGACGTCGTCCGCTTCACCGCCGACCTGCGCAGCCCCCCCCAGCTCGACGCCGACGACGCAGGGTCCGGCGCCCAGGCCCCACGCGGCGGGCGAAAACGACGGGGCGGCTTTCGCGGCGGGGCGCGGCCCCGGACCTCGGCGTCCCCAGGCGCCCGGGCGGCGGCGGTGGAATCCGACGTGGCCCACCTCATCGTGACCTCCAACCAGCTCGGCGCCGAGGTGGTCATCAACGGAAAGGTCCGCGGCCGCATCCAGGGCAAGCAAGGGTTCAACAAGCGCGTGCGACCGGCCACCTTCTCCATCCAGGTGCGCAGCGCCTCGGAGCGCTCCGACGTCCGCGTGGTGACCCTGGCGCCCGGGCAGGTCAAGCGGCTCCACTTCCAGCTCGGCCCATGAGCGACGCGACGCGCGACGCGGACCGCTCGCAGGAGATCATCGAGGTTCGCTTCACCGTGGAGCCGAGCTGTCACCGTTGGCGTCTGGATCATTACCTGCGACACAAGATCCGCCGCCTGTCACGCAACCGCATCGCGCAGATCATCCGCGAAACCTTGACCCTCAACGGGCGTCCGGTCCACAAGCCGGGGGTGCGGGTGCGCCGGGAAGACGCCATCCTCATCCGGCGTCCGGCGCCCGTGGAGCCCGACGTCCCGCGGCACGTGGCGGTGGTCGCCCAGGGGCCGGGCTATCTGGCCGTGGACAAGCCCGCGGGCCTGCCGGTCCACCCCACGGCGCGCTACCTGCACAACACCCTCACCGGGGTGATCCGGGAGCGCTTCGGCCCCCACAGCGGGTTGAACATGGCGCATCGCCTGGACCGCGAAACCTCCGGCGTAGTGCTTTTCGGCACCGACCCGGAGTCGACCCGCGCGCTCAAGGCGTCCTTTCGCCGCGGCGAGGTCCGCAAGCGGTACGTGGCCTTGGTGCGCGGCCGTCTCGAAAAGCCGCACCGGGTAGAGGCCCCCATCGGCCCGGCGCCCGGCTCCGAGATCCGGATCCGGATGGGGATCCGACCCGACGGGCGCCCGGCCTGCACGCGGTTGCGCCCCCTCGAGCGCCTCGGAGACTTCACGCTGCTCGAGGCCCGCCCCGAGACCGGCCGCCAACACCAGATCCGGGTCCACCTCGAGCACCTGGGGATGCCCGTGGTGGGCGACAAGCTCTACGGGCACCCCGACGCGTTCTTTCTGGACCTGGTGGAAAACGGCCTGACGACGCGGCTGAAAAAAACGCTGCTTTCGCCTCGCCACGCACTGCACGCGGCCGCCCTGCAGTTCCCGCGGCCCGACGGCTCCCGCCGCGCCGCGCGGGTGGAGGTGCCGCTGCCCGACGACCTGACCCGGCTCATCGCGCGGCTCCGGGCAGGCGCCCCCGACGCGGGTGTCTGATTCAACCCCGCGGGCGCGTGTCCCGCCCCTACTCCGCCTCGTCTTCCCAGATTCGCGTGAGCGCAAAGAAGCGCTCGCGCGCCCGATCGAGGGCCGCGGCCACCTGCGCATCGGAAAGCTGCAGGGTCTCGGTGAGCTGACGCAGCCGATCCATCTCGTCGGGAGATTCGACTCCGTCGGCCATACCCACCAGCACCGAGAGCTCGAACAGCCGCTCCCGGTCCCCTAACTCGGGTAGCCGGTCGGGCAGGGAGCCGAAATCCAGGGCCTCGGAGTCCGACATCAGGAAGCTCTTTTCCTCCTGGGTCAGCTCCTCGGCCGCCGCGATGAGGCGCAATACCTTGCGCTCCTGGCGGTGCAGCCGCCCGTCGGCGCGCGCCATATCGCGCACGGCGCGGATGATCGTCAGCTTGGTGTCGTCCATGGCTTCTCCCTCGCGGTCAGGACTTCGGCCTTGAGAAGCATCGTAGCGCAGTTGTTGACGTCTATGAAGGAATTCAATAAGGTCCCCGCAAGATGCGGATCCTGTGCTGGGCCCAGACCGACGTCGGGAAAAAGCGCGATCACAACGAAGACAGCTTTCTCGTGGCCGCGGAGGTGGGGCTCTACGTAGTCGCCGACGGCATGGGAGGCCACGCCGGCGGCGATCAAGCCAGTCAGCTCGCCGTCTCGGTGCTGCACGAAGCCGTGCAGCAGGCCGGTCTCACCGACCGCCCCGACCACACCGCCCTGGGCGCCGAGGAGCCGGCCGCGCTCACCGTGCTGCGTGAGGGATCCCGCAACGCCGGGGAGATCATCTTCGATCTGGCCCAGCAGCATCCCCACCTGGCCGGCATGGGCACCACGCTCACGGCGCTGCTTTTTCACTCCGGCCGCATGCACCTGGCCCACGTCGGTGACAGTCGGGCCTTTCTCTTTCGCGACGGTCGCATCGAACAGCTCAGCGATGATCACTCCTGGATCAACGAACAGGTCAAGGCGGGGCTGATCTCCGACGAGGAAGCCCGTCACTCCAAGTTCAAGCACATCATCACCCGCTCGGTGGGCTTCGAACGTCAGGTCACCGTGGACGTGATGAGCCTCCCGGTGTTGATGGGGGACTGCTTCGTGCTTTGCTCCGACGGGCTGTCCAACTACCTGGACAACGACGAGCTGGGGCGTCTGCTCACGACCAACTACTTCGCCGGGATCCCTCCCCTGCTGGTGGAGCTGGCCAATGAGCGCGGCGGAGACGACAACATCACCGTGCTCCTGGTCTATGTGGCCAATGACAGCGGCCCCCCGCAGGTGGAGGATCTCTCCGCCGCAGACCCGGCGCAGCTGGCCACCGACCCGGGGCTTGACCCGGCCTCCACGGGGTCCCCCGAGCCCACGTCACCGGGCTCCGGCTCTGCTGAAGCCGCGGGCCCGGCCGGGGCCCCCCGCGACGAGGCGGTCCCCACCCAGACCCGCGAAGAGCCCACCCCCGAGGCGGACATCCCGCGGCCCCAGGGATCGGCCGCATCTGAAAAGACCCAGGCCGACACCGAGGCCGAGACCAAGACCCCGCCGGGCCCCGATCCGACCCAAGGCCCTCCCCGAGACTGAGACTCCTGGCCCCTTTCATGGGGAGATTTCACCAGGATATCCATTAAGTACCGGATTTTTTGCTCGATTTTTCAATCAGTGCGACACTGGGCTCCATGTCAGAGCGCGTGCCGAATGATCCCGACGATGTGATCGCGAAGGCCTCCGAGGAGGCGAGCTCGACCCAGAGCAAAGGTAAGGCCAAGGCCTCGGGTGGTGGCGGCGCCAAGGGGAAGGGCAAGGGGAAGCGTGGAGGGAAGGGCAAAGCCAAAACGGCCGATTCGGCCCCTCGCGCTTCGGGTCGCGACGCCAAGACGAAGCGGGGTCCCCCCTCCGCCTCCCAAGGGGGGGCCGTGAGCCCCGAGCCCGACCACAGCCGGGCGGGCGAGTTTCTCGGGGTGGTGTTGCTATCGCTGAGCCTGCTGGCCTCCACCGCCCTGATGTCACTGCAGTTCGGCTCGGGTAACCTCATGGGGCCCTTCGGGCGGATGCTCGCCCTCAGCCTGTACGCACTGCTCGGGTTGGGGGGCTATCTCGTGGTGCTGGCGGTGGGGGTCATCGGCCTGCGGACGCTCATGGGCCGGGGGCAGACCCTGCGCTGGTCGGTCTGGGCCGGATACCTGGGCGCCACGCTCTGCGGCGCGGTGCTGTTTCACTGCCTGTTTCCCGACTACGTGGTCTACGGCTTCACCGCTGGCGGTAAAGGCGGCGAGATCATCGGCGAGCTGCTGATCGCCCTGTTTTCCCACGCCGGGACCTACCTGGTGACGTCGGTGCTGATGTTGCTGTGCCTGATGGTGGCCACCGAGGCGTCGCTGGTTCAATCGCTGGTGGGTGCCGGCCGCGCTCTGGCGCGGATGTGGCACCGCCTGGCATTTTGGGCCGGTCGGAGCTGGCGTGCGCTGCGGCGGGTGTTCACCTGGCAGGCCATGGACGCCGCCCCCAGCACCCTCAGCGACGGGGCGATGGCCCTGTCCGCGCCCGCGGAGGCAGCCGACGAGGCGCCGCGCGCCGCACCGCCGGCCGCGGACGATCCCGCCCCGGCGCTCGGGGAGCCCCAAGGGGAGGTGGCCGCCGACCCCGACCCCGGCCCGCCTGCCCCGGCGGGGGCCGTGGCCCCGGCCGAGACCGGCCCGCGCATCGTGGAGCCGGAGCATCGCCGCCAGGGCAGCCGCAACCTCGGGCCCGTGCTGCCGGTGGACGCCGAGGGATTCAAGCTCCCCTCCCTGGACCTGCTGGAAACCCCCGCGTCCGATGGCCAGCAGATCGATCGGGACGGAATCCAGGCACTGGCTCGCCGCCTTTCCAAGGCTCTGGACGTCTTTGGCATCCAGGGGGAGGTCACCGAGGTTCACCCCGGCCCGGTGGTGACGCTTTACGAGTTCCGGCCCGCGCCCGGCACCAAGCTGTCCAAGATCGAGTCTTTGGATCGGGATCTGGCCCTGACGCTGAAGGCCACCAGCGTGCGCGTGGCCCGGATCCGGGGCAAGGACACCGTGGGCATCGAGGTCCCCAACAAAAACCGCGAGACGGTGCTGATCCAGGAGCTGCTGGCCGACCCCGTGTTCACCAAGACCGACTCGCTGCTCACCCTCGGCCTGGGCAAGGACATCTCCGGGTCTCCCACCGTGTGCAACCTGGCCAAGGCGCCCCACCTGCTCGTGGCCGGCTCCACGGGCTCGGGCAAGAGCGTCGGTATCAACGTGATGCTCCTGAGCCTGCTCTTTCGGGCCCGCCCCGACCAGGTGCGCCTGATCCTGATCGATCCGAAGATGCTGGAGTTCAACATCTACGAGGACATCCCGCATCTGCTGCTGCCCGTGGTCACCGACCCCAAGCAGGCCAACCAGGCCCTGCGGTGGGCGGTCACCGAGATGGACCGCCGCTACCAGATCATGGGTGAGGCCGGGGTACGCAGCATCTCCGACTACAATGCGCAGGTGGACGAGCAACGCCGCCTGGCCGAGCAGGTGGTGGCGCAGACGCCGGATCCGGAGCACCGGCTCGCGGGCGAAGACGAGGCGGCCGCGGACGCCGCGGCCGCGGGTGACGCCCCCCCCGAGCCCTTGCCCTTCATCGTCATCGTCATCGACGAGTTCGCCGACCTCATGATGGTGGCCGCCAAGGACGTAGAGACCTCGGTGGCGCGCATCGCACAGAAAGCCCGGGCCGCGGGCATTCACCTGGTGCTGGCCACCCAGCGGCCCTCGCGGGACGTGATCACGGGCCTCATCAAGGCCAACTTCCCCAGCCGGCTTTCCTTCCAGGTGAGCTCCAAGGTGGACTCCCGCGTCATCCTGGACCGCAACGGCGCCGAGGCGCTACTGGGCATGGGAGATCTGCTGTTCTCCTCCTCGGGCAGGGCCCCCGAGCGCCTCCAGGGGGCCTTCGTGTCCACCGCCGAGGTCACGCGGGTGGTGGATTTTCTCAAGCGCCAGGCCGACCCGGCCTACAACCTCGACATCCTGCAGCCGGAGGACGAGGACGGCGAGGGCTTCGACCCCGAAGAGGAAAAGGACGACATGTACGACAAGGCGGTGTTTTTGGTGACCCAGCACCGCCGCGCCTCCACCTCCTGGATTCAGCGACAGCTTCGCGTCGGCTACAACCGCGCCGCCCGCATCCTCGAGCTCATGGAGCACGAAGGCGTGGTGGGGCCGCAGCAGGCGGGGGCCCGCAACCGCGAGGTGCTCGCCCCGCCGCCCCCCGAGGAGTAGCCGCGCTGTCGGCTGGCGCCTCCAAGCCGCGCCCTCGGCTGCGCCTCCAAGGCGAGTCAGAAATCTGAGGGGAATCGAACACCGGGTTGGTGCGTCGTACCCAGAGAGCGGCCGTCGCGGCGGTGGCGGCCACGCGCCACGGCTGCTATGACTGTCGGCCCAAGGAGGCCCCTCATGTACGCACTCATCCTCACCCTCGCGCTGTCCATCCCGGCGGCGCCCGCTACGGCGCCACCCGCTACGGCGCCACCCTCGGTATTCAACCAGCCCCATGACCTGTGGATCGCAGGGCTGGTTCAGAAATACTACAACAATACCAAGGACTTCAAGGCCAAATTCAAGCAGACCTACAAGAAGGCCTACCACGGCGCTCAGAAACCTCGTTTTGGCTACTTGTGGGTAAAAAAGCCCGGCCTGATGCGCTGGGACTACCTGAGCCCGCGAAAAAAGAAGCTGATCTGCGACGGCAAGAAGATCTGGATCTACGTCCCGGGGGACAAGCAGGTGTTCTGGCGGGATCTCAAGGCCTCGGCGCTGCCCACCGCCATCAGCTTCCTTTGGGGCAAGGGCAACATCTCGCAGGACTTCAACATCCGAACCCTCGGGCGCTCCAAGTACGAGCGGAAAGACACCGTAGTGATCAAGCTGGTGCCCAAGGTGCCCAACTCCAACTTCAAGCACGTCCTGTTCGTGGTGGACAACGCAAGCGGCATGGTGCGCGAGTCGGTGCTCTACGACCACCTGGGCAACCGCAACCACTACGTGTTTTCCAATCCGCAGGTCAACACGGGGGTGCGACGTTCCCGCTTCCAGTTCACGCCGCCGCCCGGCGCACGCGTGATCAAGGCCACCCCGAACGTCAAGCCGTAACCGGGGATTGCCCCGGTGGCACCAACGCGTCTCCGATGAGCCGGGGCAACGCAGCCTCCCAGGCGAACCGCCGCCGGTGTCGGCGGCGCAGCGCCTCGGGCAGTCGCCCCCGCTGCGCAGCGCGCCGCAGGGCGTATCGCAGCGCCGCCCCATCTCCGTCGGGCACCAGCGTGAGGCCTTCGGCCTCCGACAGGCCGAGGCCGGGCAGCCCCCCCACCGCGGTGGCCACCACGGGCACCCCGGCGCATAGCGCCTCCAAGACAATCACCGGCTGGCTGTCGGACCGCCCGTCGGCCAGGGTCGTGGCGGTGTGCACCAGCACGTCCGCGGCAGCCAGCAGCCCGGCCTTGCGGGCGCTTTGGGCGAAGCCCACCAGGCGCACGCGCTGACCGAGCGGCGCGCCCTGGCGACGCAGCTCGGCTTCGAGGGGGCCTTCGCCGGCCATCAGCAGCGTCGCGCCGGGCAGGGCCGCCACCGCCTGCAGCGCCCGCTGGGGCGCCTTGAGCGGCACGAAACGCCCCATCCACAGCACCACGGGTCCTTTCGCAGACAGCCCCAGCCGCGCCCGCGCCTCGGCGCGCGACGGGACGGCGACGCCTACCTCCCGAGGCAACGCCACTCCCATGGGTTGAACCACGGATCGCCGCTCGAGCGCCTCCGCCGCCCTCGGTCCCACCAGCGCCGCAAAGCGGCGCCGCAGCGGTGAGGAGACGAACGCCAGGCGGCAGGTGCCCCCCAGGATGCGGCGAGCCAGCTGCCGTCCGCCGGGCAACCGCTCGAGCAGATGTACGTCCGAGCCGTGGGCGATGCCCACGTGGGGCAGGCCCGGGGCGCCGATGACGCCCGCGAGGCTGGAGGGCAGCAGCCAGTGGCTCACCAGAGCCCGCCAACGTCGCCGGGCCGCCGCCCAGGCCGCCGCCTGGGTCGCCCGGGCCCCGAAGGCCAGCGCCGCCGCCCACCGCCAGGGCTCGGCCGCGAGGAGCTCGGGCGCCCCCGGCGACGCCGAGAGAAACTGCCAGCGCCGCGGTCGGGCGTAGGCCAGGCGCCGCACCCGGATGCCGGGCTCGGCGACTCCCCCCGCCGGGACCGCGGGCTGGGGGCACAGCAGCTCCACCCGCAGCCCCGCCCGCACGCAGGCGCGACAAAACTCCTGCACGAAGCCACCCGCTCCCGGCGCGCCGACGCTCGGATACGAAGTGGTCAGAACCGCCAGGGGTCGATGCGCACGCACATCCCCGACTGTAGGCAACGCCGCAGCGGGTGGCAATCCTCGGGTCAAGTGCGCTTGAGGGCTGCCACCAGTCCCTGGTTGTGCTCGGCGGGAATCCGAATCAAAATACCGCTCACAAAGACCGCGCGCCGGGGAACACATGAGCCTACGAGAGCCCTACGCCTTCACGGTGACCGAGGTCGCCTTCGCCGCGGCCGAGGCCGAG
>CAYFWA010000172.1:0-10636 GCA_964346625.1 uncultured Myxococcales bacterium | reverse complement strand
CGCCGCCGGCGGCGACGATGACCCTCCGGGCCATCTCGAGTATCATGAGGCCTGGCGGGAGTCGCAACTGACAGAGCGCCCGAGTGGCGCGAGCTTTTGGGGATTGGGATTCGACCGTGAGTGAGCGGAAGCCGACAGAACACTCCACCGACGCTGGGAAGCGCGCCGCGCACCTCGGTCGCTGGGTGGAGCTGTTCAAGACCCTGCTGTCCGCCCAGTCCGAAGGCGTGGCGGTGGTGGGGGACAGCGGTCGGATCCGCTACGCCAACGACGCCATGTTCGACCTGCTCGGCTACGACGAGCAGGACTTCGACGACATCTACGAGGCCTTCACCCAGCTTTTCCCCGACCCCTACGACAAGGCCTTCGCCGCGGCGTGCTGGGCCGAGGACATCCAGGGCGGCAGCGACGAGGAGCGCACCTTCGAGGTCCGGCGGGGAGACGGAAAGCGCCGGTGGTTGGCCTTCCGCGTCTGTACGCTGGGGGACCAGGGGGTCGCGCTGCGCGCGCGGGACGTCACCCATCAGAAACGAGAGGCGGACGTCCGGGCCGAGCTCGAGGAGCAGCTCCTGCAAGCGCAGAAGATGGAGGCGGTGGGCACCCTGGCCGGCGGGGTGGCCCACGACATGAACAACGTGCTCGGCGTGATCATGGGGTTCGCCTCGGTGCTGCAGCAGGCCAGCGGTGACGGGGGCAAGCCCCAGCAGTCCAAGTGCGTGGAGGGCATCCTGGCCGCGGCGCGCCGGGGCCGCGATCTCACCAGCAACCTGCTGGGGTTCGCGCGCAAGGGGAGCTTCCGCAAAGAGCGGTTTTCGCTCAACAAGGCCGCCCGGGAGGTGCAGAGCCTGCTGCGCCGCACGGCGCCCAAGTCCATCGGGCTCGAGCTGGATCTGGACGAGGCGCTGGTGGAGGTGGACGCCGACGCCGGGCAGCTCAGCCAGGCCCTGATGAACCTCTGCCTCAACGGCCTGGAGGCCATGCCCTCTGGCGGCACCCTCGCCATCCGCACCCGGACGCGGAAGATGAGCGTCCGCGACAGCGACTCCTGGATCAACATCACGCCGGGCCCCTACGCCGAGCTGGTGGTCCAGGACGAGGGGACGGGCATGGATCGGCGCAGCCTCCGTCACGCCTTCGAGCCCTTTTTCACCACCAAGCCCAAGGGGCAGGGCACGGGGCTCGGCCTGTCCATGGTCTACGGCACGGTGATGAACCACGGCGGGGACATCCGCGTGGACAGCCGCCCCGGCCAGGGGACCCGCGTCACCATCCTGCTACCAAAAGCCTGCGGCAACCGCGCGACCCCCGAGCCGCGAGAGCGCCCTTCGGACCCCTCCCTGCGCATCCCCGCCCGCGTTCTGCTGGTGGACGACGAGCGGCTCATGCTACAGGCCGGCAAGGTGCTCCTCGAGTCCCTCGAGCACCGGGTGCAGGTGGCCAGCAGCGGCGAGGAGGCGCTCGGGCGGGTGCAGCAAACGCCCCAGGCCTACGACGTGGTGATCCTGGACATGGCCATGCCCCGGATGGACGGCGCCGAGACCTTCGAGGCCCTGCGCGCCGTGCGGCCGGATCTGCCGGTGCTGCTGTGCAGCGGCTACCCGCGGGGCGCCCGGGTGGAGGAGCTCATCTCCGCCGGCGCCGGAGGCTTTTTGCGCAAACCCTTCGAGATGGACCACCTCGCCGATGAGATCGACCGGCTCATGCGCGACCAGCGGCCCTGACGGATGAGCCACCGGCCCCACAGGCCCCACAGGCCCCACAGGCCCCACAGCAAAAGCGGCAAGGCGACGCCGAGGGGCGCCACCGCCGGGTTGGCCGAGCCACACTGACAGCCCCCGGGCTCGTTCTCGGCGGGCGGCGCCGCCCGGATCTCCAGCAGACCCACGCCCGTCGCGAAGGCACCGCCGTGGTTGGTGACCGTGATGTCGTGGAGCCCGGCCTCGGTGAGCCGCGGCACCGTGACCCGGAGCACCACCTCGTCGGGGCTCACCGTGGTCACGCTCACCACCTCGATGCTCGAGCCCTCGAAGCGCACCGCGAAGTCCCGGCCGAGCACGAAGTCCTCGCCCTCCACCACCAGCAGGACGTCCTGCTGTCCGGCCTCCAGCACCGCCGGATGCACCGCGTGGATGCTGGGCGCCGGAATCTGCGGCGAGATGTCGTAGCGGTAATCGGCTGGATCGAAGCCGGCCGCGCCCGGCCGAAAGCCCTCGGGCCCGAGGTTGGCCACCACCAGTATCAGCGAGGGGCTCCCCCGGGGATCCACGGCGAGGGAGCCGCTCCAATCCGGCGCAGACAGCGGTAGATCCTCGGCGCGCCCCGGCGCGTCGCCCCCCAGGCGCAGCACCCGCGCGGCCCAGCGCGTCATGTCCGAGCCGTCGAAGGTGAACCGCACCGGGTACTGGTACTCCGCGGGCAGGTCCACGACGATGTGGTTCGTCCCGAGGGAATCGGGCCGCCGGTCGCGGGGCGGCGCCCCGGCCGCGCCGAGGGGCAGCTCGGAGCCGTAGTGGCGGTCCGTGAGGTTCAGCGGCGCGTGCCCCCAACGCGAGGCCCCGTCGATGTGGGCCCCGTCGTCGGCCCCGCCCACGAAGTAGCGCGCCTCGCAGAAATCGACGAAGGCCTCATCGAGGGACGCCGCGGGCTCGGCCTCGGCGAGCACCTGGGCCGTGCCGTCCAGGTAGGTGACGCTGTTCAAAGCGTCGTCCTGCATGGAGGCCTCCCAGATCCGGCGCACCAGGACGGGGCCCGGCAGCGGGGCGGCGAAGGCGTCGGCCAGGTAGAAGTTCCACAGGGCCCCCCCGTACTGATACCCCTCGCCGTATTCGAAATGATCCAACCCTCGCCACGGCATGGACTGGAACACGGACATGGCCCACACGGCCCGATCCGCCAGCCCGGGGAAGGTCATGGCCTCGATGTAGACGGCGGTGTTTTCCCAGTAGGCCATGGTCTCGGAGCAGTCCATGGCCGCCTGCATGGCGTGGTTGAGCTCGTGGGCCACGGTGGCGGGCGCGAAGGAGCCGAGGTTCGGGTTGACGAAGATGTAGGTGTAGCAGTCCTCGTGCGGGGTCTGGGCGTTGCTCGCGTAGGGGGACGTGTAGCCGGCCACCCCCGACCCCGTGTCCCCCACGAAGATCCGGTAGGGACCGTTGGCCGGCTCGTACAGCGGCGGATAGAAGCCCCAGTCGTCGACCTGCCGCTGCCAGCTCGTCTCCGCCGCCTCCAGCACCGTGCGCGCGTAGTCCTGCTTGGCCGGAGCGAAGGAGACCCGCACCGGAACGCGGGTGGAGTCCAGGGTCTCGGCGAGATCCGCCGGCGGCGACAGCAGCCGATGGATGGCGCCGCCCTCGGCGTCCTGTCGCCGCACCCAACGCCAGGCCTCCACCAGGACGCCCGTGGCGCTGCCCGGCGGGGTCCTCCGCGGCAGGCCCCACAGCGTGGGGGGGAGCGCCGCTGGCGCCCGCACCGCCTGCACCCGCCAGAGCTGCCGGGTCCGGGCGTCGATCTCGCCGCGGGAAAAGCGCTCCTCGATCTCGGCGAAGACCCCCACCGCTCCCGGCTGCGGGGGGGGCGCCGCCTGGGCCTCGGCCCGCCCGGCCCCCCCCAGGGTCATCATCACCATCAGCATCAGCATCAGCGTCAGAAACCAGATATCACACCGTCGCAAAGCGCTCCCCCCAAACAGGTCAGTAGCCATTGCTCTCCCCACACTCCGCACACCACCAGGTGACGTTGTTGCAGGTGAACATCTCGAGGTTGTCCTTCATACACTGCTGACAGATGTGGAATCCGCAGTGCCGGCAGCTCCAGCAGAAAGTCACCACCTCCCCGCAGTAGGGGCACGCCACCGGCTCGTCGCGGCGGGTGCCCTCGCGCTGCAGTCGGGAGGTACGGCCAGCGGCGCGAGCTCGACGCAGGGTCACGGCCGCTCCCTTTCCCGTCGCCGGATACCGAGCAGCAGTCCCCCAAGCAGCCCCAGCAGCAGACCCAGCGCCATGCCAGCCGAGGCCCCTCGTCCGCCGCTGTGACAGCCACAGCCGGGGTCGCCCCCGGTGGGGTCGGCGGGGGGCTCCACCACAGTGAAAAATCCCTCACCCCGCACCACCGTGCCGTCCCCGTTGGTCAGGATGATGGTCTTGGGGCCCGGCTCGGTGAGGCCGGGCACGGTGAGGGTGAACACCACCTCCCCGTCGGTGACGTGGTCCACGGACATCACGTCCAGGCTCTCGTCCTCGAACCGCAAAAAGAACTCCGGCCCGGAGACGAACCCCGATCCCACCAGGCGCACCTCGAGGTTCTGGGTCCCCGGCTGCGCCGTCTGGGGTACCAGGTGGCTCAGGGTGGGCACCGGGATCACCGGCTGCAAACCGTAGCGGTAGTCGCCGGGGGGCCAGCTCCGCTGATCCGGATCATAGGTCGGAGCTCCCTGGTTGGTCACCACCAACAGCAGGTGCGTGTGCGCCCCCGGCTCCACCACCACCGAGCCGTCCTGGGTGCTCTCGTCGAGGGGGAGGTCCACGGCCTCGGTGACGCCACCGCCGAAGCGCACCACCCGCGCCGCCCAGCGCGTCTCATCGTCCCCATCGAAGTGGACCTCCACGGGGAATCCCCAGCTCGGGGCGAGGTCCAGCCGGATGTGGTTCGTGCCGAAGGGCGCCGGCTGCTTGGCCTCCGGAGGCGCTACGTCGTACAGGGGCAGCTCCGTGGTGTAGTGCTCCGCCACCACCGCCACCTCCGCGTCCGAGAAGCTGTCGGCGTTCTGGATGTGGAAGCCGTCGTCCTCGGTCCCCACGAAGAACCGGGCCTCGGAAAAATCGAGCAGCAGGTCCCCCATGGTCACGTCGTGGCCTCGCTCCTGCAGATGAAGCTCGATGGCGTCGTAGTAGTCCGGCTCGTTGAAGCTGCCCTGCTGCATGGAGGCCTCCCAGATGGAGCGCAGCAGCCGGGCGCCATTGACCGCGGGGCGCTGGTCTCCCTCGGAGAAGGTGTCGGCGAGCCAGATGGCGAAAAGGCCCCCCCCGTACTCGTAGAGGTCGCTGTTGGGCTGCGCCATGTAGTCCAGCGCCCGCCAGGGCTGGCTCTGGAAGTAGGGCATGGTGCCGATGGCGTAGCCCCACTCCCGCGGATAGACCGCCGCGGCGATGTAGACAGCGGTGTTTTCCCAGAAGGTGGTGACCTCCATGCAGTCCATGGCCGCCTGCATGGCGTGGTTGGCCTCGTGGGCCATCACCCCGTCGATGGCCCACTCCGGGTTGCTGGGATCCACCACGATGTAGGTGAAGCAGTCCGTCCAGGGCGTCTCCGGCACGAAGTCGAAGGGGGCGGTGTAGCCCCCACCCCCCATGCCGGTGTTGTCGATGAAGATCCGGTAGAGCCCCGAGGCGTCGGCCGTGGGGGGCTGATAGAAGCCGTAGGTGCCGATCTCCTCATCAAAGGAATACTCCGCGGCCGCCAGGGCGGACTCGGCCAGGCTCACGTCCCACTGATCCCGGTAGCTCACCCGGATGGGCCAGCTCTCGGAGTCCAGCACATGGGGCAGATCCGCCGGGGGTTGGAGCAGCGCGTGCACCTCGCCTCCGAAGCGCTCCTGCCGCGCGACCCACTGAAAGCCCTCCACCAGCACGCTCGTGGCGCGCTCGGGGGGCACAGGCGCCGCCGCCAGGCGCTGGCGCAGATCGGCCGGCAGCCTCGACGGCCGCCGCACCGCGGCCACTCGCAGGCGATGCCGGGTGGCCGCGTCGATGGCGCCACTGCGCCACCTTTGGTCGATTTCCGTCAATATATCGACAGGTTTCGAGGCCGGCGCGGCGGGCGCGGCCGCGCCGGGCGCGCCCGCCGCGGCCGCCGCGCTTACCAAGCAGGCCATCCAGATCAGGGGGGAGCTCATGGTGACGATATCCTGGGCAAATGATCCAGCTTTCGATCTTATGACCGCAACGGTGTGATTTTCAAGGGGGACCCTTTCGAGAGGGGCTTTCGAGCGAGGCATCGAGCAGCAGCGGGAGGTGATCGGATAGCGGGCGCTTTTGCCGCACCACGCGCAGGTCGTGGATCCGCACCCCCTCCGAGACGAAGACGTAGTCGATGCGCCGATCCGGCGCGTCGGCGCCGTAGGGGAGGTAGGTGAAGTAGCGCTGCGGTTGGCGTTCGTAGTCGGCGCGCGACACGCCGCTTCGGTAGCGGCGCACCAGGGGCGCGATGGGGCTTTCCCCCGCGGCATAGAGCTTGGACTCGGCCCCCAGCCGCGCCGGCGTGTCGCCGGGGGGCAGCGCGTTGAAGTCACCGGCCAGGATCCAGGGGATGGATCGCCGATCCAGCAAGGCGAGGCGTGCGGCGATGACCTCCACCTGGCGCTGCAGGGTGCCGTCCGAGCGGCTGAAGGCCGACAGGTGGGTGTTGAGCAGCACCAGGGGCCGGTCCCGGCCCGCCACCGCCACCGCGGTCTCCAGCACGGCGCGCTTGAGGTTGAACGCCTGCCGCCACCAGGGCTCCTGCAAAAGCGGCAGGGCCCGCCGGCGCGCCCAGCGCAGGGAGTAGGCCGAGGCGGTGACGAGATGGAAATCCACCCGCCCCAGGGGCCGACGCAGGGGCACGGGGACGTAGCGGGATCGGTGGTAGGGCGTCGAGGCCCAGCAGCGCCAGCCGAGGGCCTGCCGCAGGCGGATCGCCTGGTCGATGCGCGCGGTGCGATCCGAGTCCCGATCCACCTCCTGGAGCAACACGAGGTCGGGGTCCTCGGCGCGGATGGTGTCTGCGATGCGGTCCAGGGTCTGCTGGACCACGCCCCAGTCCGCGTGCACCGCGGGCCCCCCGTCGTAAAAGAAGTGATACCGGCGAGAGGCGGCGAACTGAATGTTCCACGACAGCAGGCGGAAACGCTCGCCCGGCCGCAGGTCACCCGCGCCGGAGCCCGGCGCCTCCGCGCAGCGCACCCGCACGGGCTCGAGCTCCGCCGGCCAGTAATTCAGGCACCACATGGCGCCTCCCGCGGCGCTGCCCAGCGCGAGCGCCAAGAGCCCCAGCCAAGCGGCGATCCTGGGAGCCCAGCGCCCGCGTCCGGTCCGCGCCATGATGACTCCGACTGCTTCTGTGACCTCAACTCCGCCCGGGCCGCCCCGCTCAGCGGTGCACGAACTCGGCCTTGGACTTGGCGCCCTTTTCCAGGAAGCTCTTCATCCCGATGTGGAAGTCCTCCGTCTCGAAGCAGACGCCAAAGGCCCGGGACTCGATCTCGAGCCCCTCCGCCAGGGTGGTGCGCGCCCCTTCGAGGATGACCTCCCGCTGGATCTCGTCGATCTGGGTGCTCAGGTGACCGAGATCCACCTCCGGCAGGCCCTCCGGAATCTGGATGGGGCCCTCGGGCTTGGCCGGCGGCTCGAGCTCGCCCCGCGCCAGGGCGCGGCAGCGCTCCAGGGCCGTCTGAAGCAGCGTGGAGGGATCCACCTCCTGGTCGATGAGCCCGAGCTCCAGCGCCCGGGCCGAAGAGATGGGCTCCCCGGTGCGCAGAAGCGGCCAGGCCTCGGCGAGCCCCACGAGGCGGGGCAGGCGCTGGGTGCCGCCGTAGCCGGGGATCACCCCGAGCTTGGGCTCGGGCTGCCCGGCGAGCACCGGCTGGCCGGCCCGGGCGATCCGGGAGGTGCACGCCATGGCCAGCTCCAGCCCGCCGCCGAAGGCCAGGCCGTTCATGGCGGCCACCACCGGCTTGCCCAGGGTCTCCAGCTTCCGGAAGATCTGGCTGCCCCGCCGGGACTTGGCCTCGAGCCCCTGGGCGTCGGGGATCTGCACGAGCTCCTTGATGTCCGCCCCCGCGGCGAAGGCCTTGGGGCCGAAGCCGGTGATCACCGCCCCCACGTGGGCAGTGCTCGCCCCCACCGCCTCTAGGTGCTCCTCGAGCTGATCGAACACGTCCGTGTTCAAGGCGTTGAGCGCCTGGGGTCGGCGAAGGGTGATCACCGCCACGTCTCCCTCGTCGCGACGGTAGACCACGGGCACCGTCCAGGGCTGCCCTTTTTCGGCCTGCTGCGAAAGCAGCGCCGCCACGCGGAACCCCGCGTGGTGCTCGGCGTAGGCCTCCACCAGCGCCAGGGCCTTCGCGACGCCCAGCTCGTTCATCAGGGCGAAGGGCGCCGTGACCGACAGCGCGGTGCTCACCGCGAGCTCCAGGCTCCCCACGTCGATGATCCCGCTGTCGGCGATCTCGGAGACCAGGCCGAAGTAGGCCCCCAGCAGGGCGTCGGAGACCCGCCGGCGGGTCTCCTCGGGCACCTCCACCTCGGCGCCGCGCTCGGCCATGGGCCAGGCCTCACCGCGGTCCACCTTCTCCTGCAGGCTGCGGGGCGTGTGGAACCACGGCATCACGCGCTCGCCGTAGTGGGGCAGCGCCGCGGCGGTGAGGGGGTTGCCGCCGGTGAGATTCATGGCGGTGAAGGGCCCGATGCCGTAGCCCAGGGCATCGCAGGCCACGGTGTCCACCTGCTCGGGGGTGGCCACGCCCTCCTCCACCAGCAGGGCGGCGGCCAGGAACATCCCCTCGAACACCGGGTTCACGGCGAAGCCGTAGCGGCTCCCGAGCCGGATGGGGATCTTGCCCGTCTCCTCGTAGAAGGCCTCCAGAAACCGCAGCGCCTTGTCCGCGGTCTGGGCGGAGGACACCAGCTCCACGATGGGGTTGCGCTCCGCCGGAAAGAAGTAGTGGGCCACCAGCGCCCGCTCGGGATGGACGAGGATGTCGAACAGCCCCTCGGGCTCCAGGTGCGAGGTGTTGGAGGCCAGCACCGCGTCCGGCGCGAGGATCTGCTCGAGCTGGGCGTAGATCTCGTGCTTGACCGCCAGATCCTCGGAGGCGGCCTCCACCACGATCTCCGCGTCCGCCAGCGCGTCGTAGTCGATGGTGAAACGCAGGGCGCCCTTGATCGCCTCGGCCTTGGCCTCCTTCATCCGGCCCTTTTTCACCAGCTTGTCCACCTTGGCGTGGGCCTTCTTCTCGCCCGCCTCCAGGGCGGGCTCGGCCACGTCCACCACCACCACCTGCACGCCGTGGGGACCCGCCGCGGTGGCGAAGTGCAGGGCGATGTCCGGCCCGATGTTGCCCGAGCCCACCACGCCGATCTTCTCGATGCTTCGTCCTTGCAGCTTCAGTGCCATGGTCGCTCCTCGCTCAGATGTGTTCCAGGCTCGTGTGGGGGCTCCCGGGCGAAAGCGTTCCCGGAGCGAAAAGGGCGTCCGAGCCCATGCCCCGAGGGAAACCGCAGGGGAGGCCGCGGAGGATCTGTAACACAGGCCTCCGGCCCTGACCACGCCCGGGTTGGGGGGCCGTCAGCAGCCGCAGGGGCTGCGGCTCAAGCCGCCTCGTAGCGTCGGGGGGATTGCTCGGCGCGCGGTGGCCGATCTCCGTCGGTCTCGCGGGAGCCTGCTTCCAGGGGCCTCGTCTGATCGAGCTGGCGCTCCAGATCCGACCACAGGGCGCCGAACCACGGACGCAGCACGATGTTGAACGGCGCCGCGGCGCGGGCGAAGAGCGCGGTGCGGACCGTCTCGGCGCGCGTCATCTTCACGGGCGCCGCGCCCAGGACGGCCGGGTTGCCCGCGCACCGGGTCAGGGTCTTGAGCGCCATGGCGTAGGGGATGGTGCAAAAGACGCGCAGCGGCAGGCTGCGGTGGGGCAGCGCCTGGATGTAGGCCGACGCCAGCCGGATCTGGGGCAGGAGCCATCGGACCATGCGCCGCCCCGCCGCGAGCACCGCGGGGTGGTACTCCGGCTCCATGAGCCGCTCGGCGTCGAAGCGGTCGAACAGGGAGCGGGGATAGAAGATGTGGCCGTGCTCGTGATCGTCGCGCACGTCCCGCAAGATGTTGGTGACCTGCAGCACCAGGGCCAGGGCCCGGCGCGCGCCGAGAAGCTGCGCCCTCCGGCGGGGGTCCAGCCAGGGGAGCTGAGCCAGGAACCGATCCGTGAGAAAATCGCCCACCGTGCCCGCCACGTAGTAGCAGTACTCCTCCAGCGCCGCGGTGTCGGGCAAAATCAGATACTCGCCCTCGCGGTGGACCCGCTGCATGCGCGCCATGCCCTGGAACATGGCGCGGGCCTCGTGCAAGAGCGAGCCCCGCGCCTCGGGCGCGAGGTCACCGAAGGCGCCGATGATGCCGTCGGTGTGCGAAAACAGCTCGCGCTCCCCGTCGGTGAGATCGGCCCACGCCTCGGCCTCGGCGTCGCAGAACACCTCCTGGTAGGGCCGCCCCTGCCGAAAGGCCTGCAGCAGGCCGTCGAGCAGGGCGTGCTTCTGCTCGGAGGACAGCGACGAGGTGTCCTCGATGTTGTCCCCCAGCCGAAACAGCAGGTAGGCGATCTGCACCTCCTGTCGCAGGGGCTCGCGGAGCTGGTTGATGACGAAGCCGAAGGAGCGGGACACCCGCTCCACCTGCTCGTCGATCATCGTCTGGGGCTCGGGGCGTGTCCAGGGCATGGGCTCTCGCCGTGTCGCGTCGGGGACGCTCGAGATGCGCCCCCTCAATTGAATACAATTACATAAAGTAGAATGATATTCTACTTTGTCAAGCCTGCTCCCATGTCAACTGAATACCCTCAATATTCCAGCATGTTATGGAGCGGGAGAGGGGAGAGGGGAGAGGGGAG
>CAYFWA010000171.1:7233-10674 GCA_964346625.1 uncultured Myxococcales bacterium | reverse complement strand
AGCCGGCCTGCGGAACTGCGAAAAAGTTGGGGGCCTGGCTCGGTGAGCGATCCTGCGAGACGTTGACCGCCGGATGGCTGCGGGGTGATACTCGGCGCTCAACCCCACGAGAAAGCCAGCGGCCCGAAGCGCGGGAATTGCGCTCGGGCCGCTCATGGAGGGAACCATGAAGGTGTACCGTCTTGGAATCCTGGCCCTGGCCGTAATGAGCCTGTCGCTGGGATGTGGAAAAAAAAGCGACCGCACCACTGTATCGGCCCGCAACGGCGAGGCCCAGCCCGGACCCGCCGCGGACGACAAGGACGACAAGGACGACAAGGACGACAAGAACGACAAGAACGACAAGGACGACAAGAACGACGGGGATTCGGGCTCCACGAAATCGGACCCCAACGCGGCTCGCCGGGCCGCCGGGGGCAAGGGCCCCAAGCCCTGGCCTCAGCCCATCACCGTGTCGGCGGATCCATCGGCCACGAAGAAGGCCGCCGCCGGCATCAACGCCTTCACCGCCGACCTGTGGGCCCAGCTCCCCGCCGATCGGGCGGGCGAGAACACCTTCGTCTCGCCGTGGAGCGTGGCGGTGGCCCTGAGCATGGCTTACGCGGGCGCCCGCAACAAAACCGCCGCCGAGATGCGCAAGGTGCTACGCTCCGACCTCGCCCCGAAAACGCACCACGACGCGCTGGGCGCCCAGATCAAGGGTCTCACCGACACCGGTGAGGACAAGGCCTACGAGCTCATCGCGGCGAACAGCCTCTGGCCCCACCAAAGCTTCGCGGTGCGCCCCGAGTACGTGAAGAGCCTGGAGCGCCACTATGGCGTCGGCGTCCGATCGCTCGACTATACCCAGCCCGCCTCCGTCAACGCGAAGATCATCAATGGCTGGGTGAAGCACTGGACCCAGGGCAAGATCCCCAACCTCCTATCCGCCTCCGCCCTCTCCCCCACCACGCGGCTCGTGCTGGTCAACACCCTCTACTTCAAGGGGACCTGGGTGAAGCCCTTCAAGAAGTCCTTGACCCAGCCCGCCCCCTTCCACGTGGCCGATGGAGTCCCCATCCAGGTCCCCATGATGCGTCAGACCGACCATTACCGCATGCTCTCCAAGCCGGCCTACGAAGCCCTGCGGCTGCCCTACCGGGGCAAGCGGATCGTCATGGAGATCGTGCTCCCCAAAAAGAAGACGGGGCTCGCCACCGTGGAAAAGGCCCTCGTCCAGAACCAGATGCGCACGGGCCTCCAGCGCGCCCCCAGCCAGCGGGTCCGGGTCTACCTCCCGCGCTTCGACATGCGCACCCACATCCTGCTGAAGGAGACCTTGAAGCGCATGGGGCTCAACCGCACGCTGTCGCTGAAAAAGGCCGACTTCAGTGGCATCGCCCCGCCCACGGGCGAAGGCTTCTGCATCGACGAGGCCATCCACGAAGCCGTGATGGAGGTCAACGAGGAGGGCACGGTCGCCTCCGCCGCCACCGCCCTGGTCATGAAGGCCGGCGCCGCGCCCATGCAGCCCAAGGTCTTCCGGGTGGATCGCCCCTTCTTCTTCCTGCTCCGCGACCGCGTCACCGGCGCCGTGCTCTTCGCCGGCCGCGTCGTGAAACCCACGACCACCAAATGAGGCGCCCCGCCCGTACCGGCGCCCCGCCCGTGTCGGCTCCCCGGCCCCGGCCGGCTGCCCGGCCCCGACCGATTCCCCGGCCCCGACCGATTCCCCGGCCCCGACCGATTCCCCGGCCCCGGCCGGCTGCCCGACCCCCTCTGTTGGTGTGCGACAGATTGGATGCAATGTTGAGTTGGATCTGATCGATACGGGGCTCAGGGTAAGCGCACGCAGCGGAAACCAGCGTTCAACGACCAGTGGTCATCGTACTCCCCGGCGCGCTCGGTGACCCGGAGGTAATTGGCGTCGGGATGGTGGTAGCCACCGCCACGGATGGTCTTGAAGCTCCCGGCGGTGACGTTGGAGGGGTCGGTGCAGTTGCTGGTGCAACCCTGGTAGATGTCATCGTCGTAGGTGTCGCGGGTGAACTCCCAGACGTTTCCCGCCATATCCGCGAGGCCGAACGGGGAGTCTCCAGCGCCGCTGGAGAGGTAGCCCACCGGCCAGGTGGCGGGCGCGATGGAAGAGTAGCATCTGTCCCAGTTGCACAGGTTGCAGGTGGGCTCTGGGCTGTCGCCCCACGGGTACTTTCGGGTGTCGCTCCCCGCGCCCCGCGCGGCCTTCTCCCACTGGGCTTCGGTGGGGAGATCGCCACCCACCCAGTCCTGGCAGTACTGGCGGCCGTCCGCCCACTGCGTGCAGTTCAGCGGGTGGGTCTCCCGCCCCGCCGGGCTGACGCTGAAATTGCATAGATCATCATCGTTGGTGTCTCTCGGGGAGCCAACGCACACGCCGGCGTCCAAGCAGGCCCGATACTCACCGACCGTCACCTCGGTGACCGCGATGCAGTAGGCGCTCACGGTGACGGCGTGGCGCGGCTGCTCGTCCTGCTCACAGGTGTTGTCGAGCTCTCCGGCGTTGCACCCCATCTGGAAGCTCCCGGCCGGGATATGGATCCAGCCCTCGGGGCAGCCGTTGGCCTGGCAGGGCACAGCGACGCCAGGGGCCTGGTCGTCGCAGTCGTCCGCGAGGTCGCAGCCCGAGCCACGGAGCCCGTCTCCGTCGGCGTCGGCGCAGTCGGCGCACCCCGTCGGCGTCCAGTTCAGCGCGTCGTCGTCGCAGGGATCCTCGGCTTCGTCGCAGGCCGTCCCGCGTACACCGTCCCCGTCGGCGTCGGCGCAGTTGGCGCATCCACTCGCCGTCCAGTTCTGGGCGTCATCGTCGCACGCGTCGGAGCCGGCCAGGCAGTCCTGCCCGAATCCGTCTCCATCTCCGTCCTGGCACGGGAGCTCGTGGCAGGTGCCTCCGTTGCAGTGATAGCCCTGCTGGACGGTGCAGTCCTGGCACGGCTCGCCGCCCGTGCCGCAAGCGGTGTCGGCGATGCCCGTCTGGCACATGCCCGAGGGGAGGCAGCAGCCGGCGCAGTTGCCGGGGTGACACGCGGGCGCGGCGTCGAGGGAGCCGTCGGGGAGCGCAGACGCGTCGGAGACGGGAGAGGCGTCTGTGGGGGGAGCTGCGTCGCGGTCGTCGGGAGACGTAAAGCTCACGAGACACCCGGCGAGCAACGTGGCGACCAGCGCCGTGGCCGCCCAAGCCGAGCCAGCGCCCGCCTGCCAAACGGTGTGCGCCAGCCTTGGATGGCACGCTGCGGCAGGACCTTTGCTCAGGCGTCGGTGCTTGCTCAGGCGTCGATGCTTGCTCAGGCGTCGGTGCTCGCTCATGCGATGGATTATCAGAGGTGGCGAGACGCGGGTCAACATCCCCCAACGCACCGATCCGTTTGAACGTCGAAGCAAAATCGTACAGCGGCGTGCAGACCGCGCGCACGGCGCAGGTGTCGA
>CAYFWA010000171.1:5380-7133 GCA_964346625.1 uncultured Myxococcales bacterium | reverse complement strand
GGCGCAGGTGTCGAAGCAAAATCGTACAGCGGCGTGCAGACCGCGCGCACGGCGCTGGTGCAGCACCCGGTTGCAGCAGGCCGGGGAGCGTGATTTGATGGACGCCATGACACACAACGCACCGCTGCGAATCCGGTCGGGATACGGAAAGAAAACAAAACGCTGGGATCCACAGCGGGGGATCACCCTGGCGGGGTTGATCGTGGCCCTGGCGGTGCTGGGCGCGCTGGCAGCGGGGGGATACTACGCGTGGAGCTACTACCAGGCGCTGAACATCGAGCACGAGCTGTCCAAGTCACTCGACACGGTCCACCGGTATCGGGGCCGGGCCCGGGTCGGCAAGGAGCGGGTGCGCAAGCACGCCGAGGAGCTGCTGCGGGAGGCGGGCGGGGAGCTGGCGCCCGGGGCGGTGCGGGTCAGCTTCGCGAAGCTCACGGCCGCCAACGCGTCCGAGCTGCCCGCCATGCTGCGGCAAAAGCTCTCACTGGCCTGCTACAACCAGCGGCTGCAGGACCGGACCGACCACCGCATCGATCGCGCCCGGGCCGCCCTGCGGGGTGACGGGCGCCGCGCCCACCGGGGACGCAGGAGACGCAGCGGACGCGCCGGACGCGGTGGGCGCAGTGGGCGCGCCGCTCGGAACGATCGCGGGAAGGAGCCCTCCACCCGACCACCGCCCCTCCGCCCGGGCGCCGGCGTGTCCTGCGATCCGGACCGCCTCGCGGAGATGGGCTACACCCTCGTGAGGGTAGAGGCCACCGCACAAGCGAGCGCGGGGTGGGTGAGCCGGGACGTGGACGTCAAGCGCGTGTTCTACCTGGCCCAGCCTCCCGAACAGTAAGGAAGTGTTGACGCCCGACCCGGCCGCCAATCCACCCTCCCCGCCGGGTCCGACTCTCTTCCACGGTCTATCCCCAAAACAGTCGTCCACCGAACCCGCGTGGTCGGGTTATGCTCTCATATCGACGATCACCGATTCAGTGATCGCCGCTCTGAGCGGCTCGATCGCGCTAAATCGCCTCGAACCAGCGACAAAGCACGGTTTCCCGGTTCCGGATCGCGGTTGTCGGCGCCGCTGGCATCGCACACGCGTCTACCCCTTGGTCCCCTGTCTCGGGCCTTGGTCCCCTGCCTCGAGCCCGCACCGGCGAATCCGGGATACCCACCCCTCACTTGCGATAGATGTAGACGAACTGGTAGGGCAGCGTTGTCACGTCGTGGGTGACCTTCTGGTAGCCAGTCGCCCGGAGCTCCCGGGCCACGGTCTGCGGCTTCACCCGGTGAGACTCCGGCGGACCCACGGGGAGGTCGCCCTGCTTGAAGTCCACCACCACCACCCGCCCCTTGGGCTTTAGGTGAGCGCGCAAACCCTTGAGATAGGCGATCCGGTCGTGGATGTGGTGGTAGGTGTTGCACGTGAAAACCACGTCCAGCTTCTCGGGGGGACGGATGCCGTCCGGGCGCGCCCGCAGGGCCTTCAGGTTGCTCAGCTTCTCGCGGCGCGCCCGCTCGGCGAGGTAGCGCACCATGCTCGCCTCGATATCGAAGCCGTAGACCCTGCCCTTGGGCACGGCCCGGGCGAAGCGCACGGGGAAGTACCCCGTAGCGGCGCCGATGTCGGCCACCCGATCGGTGGGGCGCAGCGACAAGAGCTCGAGCACGGCCTTGGGCTTCTGCCACTTGTCGCGCGAGGAGTGCTCGAAGACCCGGGCCCACCGCTTCGCGTCGCGGAAGCGGTGCCCGGACCGCGCGT
>CAYFWA010000171.1:0-5280 GCA_964346625.1 uncultured Myxococcales bacterium | reverse complement strand
GCCCGGACCGTGCGTGCCCGGACCGTGCGTGCCCGGACCGTGCGTGCCCGGACCGTGCGTGCCCGGACCGCGCGTGATGTCGATGCCCCGACCGCGCCGCACTTTCCCCGGAGGCCGCGTGATTTTGGCGCGCCTCGGAGTGCCGCGCGTGGCTCCGGCGAGCCTCGGCGGGTTGATCACGAGCGCCGCGCTCGTGTGCGCCATCCGGTGCAGCCTGCTCGCCGCTGGTCGGCGTCCCTGCGCCCCGGCAACCAAGCGGCAGCGCGAGCAACGGCAGCAGCGGCAGCGCGAGCAACGGCAGCAGCGGCAGCAGCGGCAGCAGCGACAGCAGCGACAACAAGCGCGGTAGCGCTCGTCGCGATTTGCCCCGCGACGAGCCGGCACCACCGGACGAGCGGGAAGAGCGAAAAGAGTGAAACCCTTCGAGCATTCGAGGCATTTCGAGCATGACGTCCTACCTCTCGCGGCATCTTCGACGGGCCAGCCCTCATCCGCCCAGGACAGGGCCCCGCCTGACAGTGGCACAATATGACCACGATCCGACGCCTGCCCACCACCGGCCCCCCGGAGTCCCCTTCTTCTCACGATTATTCTCGATTGCCGGAGACGAAGCCCGGGAGCTCGCCGCTGACCTCGTTGAGGCTCTGCACCGCCTCCTCGAGCTGGCTGGCGGCCGGCGCGCATTGCACGCGACGCCTTGACGGTTGCCCGGTAGCCCAGCATGCTGCCCCGAAAACCACCTTCGGAGCCGAAAGCAAGCCCATGGAAGTGGAGAGCAAGCTCATCCCCGCCCTGCTCGACGGCGTGGACGTGCTCAAGATGATCCTGTTCAAGGAGCTCAAGGCGAGCCTGACCAGGCGCCTCCCGGAGCGGGAGGACGCAGCACCGCTAGCCGCGGCGGTGCTCAACCAGCTCTTCGGCACCCTCACCGATCAGGAGCCCCAGGCGAGCTTCGCCGAAAAGAACCGCGAGCGCGTCCAGGCTGCGCTGGATCGGCTGGGCGACGATCACCCCGATCTGCGCGCGCCCCTCACCGACGCCCTACGCATGCAGTTTCTGTGCGACGCCGACGAGGGGATCGAGAGCGACTGGATCCTCACCCAGGCCGCCGACATCGGGCTGCTGGTGGTGGAGCAGGAGATGCCGCTGCCCGAGCGATTCATGAACCTGGCCCGGGTTTTGGGCATTGCCCACGGGATCCTCGACCCCCGGGCGATGCGCGACGCTTGACGCCAGAAATCAGCCCTCGCGGAATCAGCCCTCCAGGAGGTTGGAGATCTCCTGAACCATCGTCGCCATCCGAAGGGGCTTTTGGAGAAAGCCGCACGCGCCCCGGGCCAGGAGGTTCTGCGCGTCCTGGTCGAGGCTGTAGCCCGAGGCGAGCAGGACGCGCACGTCGGGGTTGATGTCCCGCAGGGCCTCGAAGGTCTCCTGCCCCCCCATGACCGGCATCTGCATGTCGAGGATCACCAGGTCGATGTCCCGCCACTGCTGGCGATAGCGCTCCGTTCCCTCGGCACCGTGCCGGGCGGTGAGCACCGTGTAGCCCAACCGATCGAGCATCCGCTTGGCCGTGCGGCGGACGACGTCCTCGTCGTCCACGAGCAGGATCGTGGCGTTCCCGTTGGCGGACAGCGCAGTGGCGGAACGCTCGGCAGGCCGCGAGCCGGGCTTCTCGCAGCGCGGCAACAGGATCCGAAAGCAGGCCCCCTGTCCCGGCTGCGAGGTGACCTGGATGGTGCCCTCGTGGTTCATCACGGTGCCGTACACCGCGGCCAGGCCCATGCCCGTGCCCTTACCCTTGGGCTTGGTGGTGAAGAAGGGCTCGAACATGTGCTTGCGGGTCTCTTCGTCCATGCCGACACCGGTGTCGGTGACCTGCACGTAGGCGAAGACGCCGGGCTCCACGTTGAGCTCCTCCGCCCGCGCCTCCTCGGCCGCCAGACGCACCGTGCCCGATTCGAATGCGAGCTCGCCGCCCTTCGGCATGGCGTCCCGAGCGTTGAGGGCGAGGTTGAGCAGGGCGTTGTGGAGCTGGGAGGGATCCCCCCGGGTCTCCGCCACCGGGCCGGCGCGCACGTGGCGGACGCGGATGCGCTTGTCGATGCTGCTTCGCAGCATGGAGAGGACCTCCTGGACCAGCTCGTGCAGGTCCACCGACACGCTGAGCACCTTGCCGCGACGCGCGAAGGCCAGCAGCTTACCCGTCAGGTTCGAAGCGCGCTCCACGGAGCCGAGGATGCTGCCCACCAGCTCTTGGCAATCGGGCCGATCCGCGAGCTCGAGCTGCAGCAGCTCGGCCAGGCCGAGTATTCCCGAGAGCTGGTTGTTGAAGTCGTGGGCCACCCCACCGGCGAGTTGGCCGATGGCCTCGAGCTTCTCCGACTGGTGCAGCCGCTCGGCAACACGCCGCTGCTCGGTGACGTCCCGCAGATGCTCCACCACGCGATACACGCGACCCTCGGCGTCCAGCAGCGGGTAGGCACGGCAATCGAGCCACCGGCCTATCTCGGGCACGTATCGCTCGATCTGGGCGACCTGTCTCGTCTCGTAGGCGAGCTGGGTGGGGCAGCGGCCACAGGGCCGGGTGCGCCCCAATAGCTCGTAGCACCGCCTCCCCTCCGTCTCTTCCGGGGTGAGCCCCAGCAGCTCGTAGCCGGCCTGGTTGTACCGCAGGATCTGGTGGTCGGGCCCCTGGACACCGATCACGTCGGGGATGGCGTCCAGCACGGCCTCGATGAGCTGCTTCGCTTCGCGTAGCTCGCCCTCGCGCTCGCGCAACGCCGCCTCGGTGCCACGCAGGGCGCGACGGTCGATGAAGAAGCCGATGTTGCACAGCGTCCCGTCGAGCTCCGCGATGGTGGCGCTGATGTCCGCGTGGACCACGTGGCCATCCTTGCGCAGACACGGTACGTTGGGCGTATACTCCTGCGGGTGGCCCCCCTGCGCCGGTAGCTCCGGCCACGCCCAGGGGAAATCCGCCGAGGGGTGGAGATCACCGACCGTGAGGCCGAGCAGCTCCTCGCGCTCGTATCCCAGCAGATCACACAGGGCCTGGTTCGCGTAACGCAGCCGCCGGGTTGCGAGCTCCGCAATGCAGATCCCGCCGCTGGTGCCCTCCAGGATGTTGCGCAGCGAATCCGTCGTCTGCGCGATCTCTGTCACTGACCTCCCGTCGTCCAATACAATGGTCCTCCCTCGTACCCACACAGTATAGGGGAGAAGAGGGCCTCGAGACCAGCCTTTTGCATCCTCGGCTCCGCCATCGCGCACCGGGACGAGCCGATCGCCAAGCAGCGCCCGGGGCCGCGGATGCGAGCGCGAAGCGCTCATCATGGACGTTCCATGGGGGGGGTGATACCCTGACGCGGATCCCAGAGAGTGGCCATGGAACCGGAATCATGACCAAGCGACCCAACACGCAGCCGCGGGCCGACAACCCACCAGCCCAGGCCCTGGGCGCGCCGCCGTCCGGCCACACCCTGCCTTTGGGGTCCAATGGCGTGGACCGGGAGGACCCGGGCGGGGATCCGGGTGGGGATCCAGGCGGAGGCCGCGCCTCCGACCGACCGCAGCGCTACGAGACCCAGGCCGGATCGCTGCTGGGGACCCCGGCCTACATGTCGCCAGAGCAAGCCCAGGGTCTCCCCGCGGACGAGCGCAGCGACATCTACTCCGTCGGCGTGCTGTTCCACGAGCTGCTGACGCTCAAGCACTACCTGGCGAACAAGCAGTCCGTGGCCGAGGTGCTGGCGGCCGTTGGCACCGAGCCGGTGCCGCTGGCCTCCTTCGTCAAGACCGCGCACCAGAGCGCCGTGCCGGCGGACCTGACGCACTTCGTGAAGGTGGCCGTGGCCAAGGATCCCGCCGCGCGGTATCCCTCGGTGCGCGCCATGCTCGATCGGCTGCAGCGCCGCGCCGAGGGAGAGATCCCCGTCGAGTGCCCCATGACTCTGGTCAAGGTGAGCACCCTCAAGTTCACCAAGGCGCTGGACGCGCACCCCTTCTGGGTGCTGGGCCTGTTGATGATCGCGGTGCTCGGCGGCCTGAGCGCGCTGATCTTCGGCCTCGTCAGCGCAGCTTCTTGAAGACAGCGGGCCTCCCGGCGAGAGCCCGATCCCGGTGAGAGCCGACTCTGCTACAGTCGCGGGTCATGGCCGCTCCCTTTAGCCCCATCGGCGCGGTGCGCGTCGCCGAGGTGTCCCCGCAAACGCGGCGGTGGCTCGCGGCGCGCGTGCAGCCCGCGCGGCGCTGGCTGTGGGTGGCGGTGGCGGCGGGCTGCGCCGAGGGGATGCTGCTGGTGGCCCAGGCCTGGCTCGTGGCCGCCATCGTGCACGGGGCCGCCTTCGCGGGCCGCAGCGTCACCGAATTGGGGATGGGGTTCGCGGGGCTGCTCGCGGCCGTGGCCGGGCGAGCGGTGTCTGGCTACGTTCGGGAACGCGCCGGCTTTCGGGCCGGCGCCAGAGTGCGCCAGGAGCTGCGGGACACGGTGACGCGTCGGCTCCTGGCCGATGAGCGCGCTGCGCCGGGGCCACGGCCTCCCGCTGGCGAGCTGACCACCGCGGCCATGGAGCAGGTGGAGGCCCTACACGACTACGTCGCCCGCTACCTGCCCCAGCGCTCGCTGGCGGTGGGGGTTCCCGTCACCATTGCCCTGGCCGTGTTCCCCTGGAGCTGGGCTGCGCTGGGGATCCTGCTTCTCACGGCGCCCCTCATCCCGTTTTTCGGCTGGCTGGTGGGTATGGGCGCCGCCCGGGCAAGCCAGCAGCAGTTCACCGCCCTGGCCCGGCTGGGCACGCACTTCGTGGATCGGTTGCGCGGGCTCACCACGCTGCGACTGCTCGACCGCGTGGAGTCCGAGTCGCGTCAGGTGGGCGCGGCCGCCGAGGAGCTGCGCCGGCGCAGCATGAAGGTGCTGCGGATCGCCTTCGTCACCGCGGCCGTGCAGGAGCTGTTCACCGCCCTCGGGGTGGGCCTGGTGGCGGTCTATCTGGGTCTTTCCCTGCTGGGGAGCCTGAGCTTCGGTCTCTGGGGTCACGGCCTCACCTTTCAGGTGGCCCTCTTTCTGCTCATCCTGACCGCCGAGTTCTACGGGCCCCTGCGCACCCTCGGCGCGCTGTTTCACGCCCGCGTCTCGGCCGCGGGCGCGGCCGAGGCGCTGCGTCGCCTGCTTCGTGCCGTCGGCGCCCCGGAGGCCGAGCCAGAGCCGAGACCGAGGTCCGCCACGGAACCGGAACCGGAACCGGAACCGGAACCGGAACCGGAACCGGAACCGGAACC
>CAYFWA010000170.1:2181-10675 GCA_964346625.1 uncultured Myxococcales bacterium | reverse complement strand
CCCCAGCACCAGGCCGTTCCATCCGACAGCGCCGCGCATGAGTGCGTCGATCCAGCAGAGATGTCCACGACACTGCCGAGCCCGCTCACCTGTACTGGCGTATCGGAGTCAATCACGGATCCATCACCGAGCCTGCCGTATTCACCGTGCCCCCAACACCAGGCTGTACCGTCGGTCAGCGCGGCGCAGGAATGAACTGACCCGGCCGCGATGTCCACCGTGCCCGAGAGCCCGCTCACCTGCGTTGGGGTGTAGCTGCAGTCGTACATGCCGTAGGGTCCGCAGCTCTGGTGAGCAGGGCCGTCGCCGAGCTGCCCGTAGTCGTCGCGCCCCCAGCACCAGGCCGTGCCGTCGGTCTGCACCGCGCAGGTGTGTAGCAGCCCACTCGACACTTCGGTGACGCTCGTGAGGGTGCTCACTTGTACCGGCGTAGTCCGAAAGACTATCGGGATGCCGTCGCCAAGCAGGCCGTCATTACCATCTCCCCAGCACCAGGCCGTGCCATCGGACATACCCGCGCAGGAGTGAAATCCTCCTGCGGATATACTCTCGACGCCGGTCAGATTGCTCACGGGCACGGGCGTGGAGGCGTCGGCCGTGGTGCCGTCCCCGAGCCGTCCCGCAGAACCGTCGCCCCAGCACCAGGCCGTGCCGTCCGACAGCGCCGCGCAGCTATGCTGGCTGCCGGCAGAGATCACGGAGACATCAGTGAGGCCGCTCACGAGCACCGGGACCGAGGCGTCCAGGGTGGTGCCGTCGCCCAGTCTGCCGAGCTCGCCTGCCCCCCAGCACCAGGCCGTGCCGTCCGAGGCGACGGCGCAGGTGTGGCCACTGCCGGCCGAGATGGACACGTACCCGGGGCAGTCCGGGCAGGTGAAGGGGGTCTCGCCGTATGCCCCGTCGCAGGTGCCGTCGCCGCAGTAGCCGTCGCAGCCCGCCTCGTCGAAGCCCAGGCAGTCCGCGGCGCAGCCCAGGCTGCCACGGTAGTAGCCCTGGTCCTGACACGAGCGGCCGTCGAGGTCGGCGCCGTCGCAGGCCTCGGGGCCGTTGATGTCCCCATCGCCGCAGTACTCGTCGCAGCCCGCCTCGTCGAAGGTCAGGCAGGAGGCGTCACACGACAGCGTGCCGGTGTAGTAGCCGAGGTCCTGGCAGGAGGCGCCGCCGAGGTGGGCCCCGTCGCAGGCCTCGGGGCCGTTGATGGCGCCGTCGCCGCAGCGCCCGCCGCAGCCCGACGGGTCGAGCCCAGAGCAGTCGGGCGCGCAGGCCAGGCTGCCGGGGTGCAGGCCGAGGTCTGGGCAGGTGAGGCCGTCGAGGTCGGCGCCGTCGCAGGCCTCGGGCGGGTCGAGCACGCCGTTGCCGCAGTCGGGGTAGGCGCAGCCGCTGCGGTCCAGGGCGCAGCCGGGGGTGCAGGCCAGCTCGCCGGGGCCCAGGTCGAGGCTTTCGCAGCGCTGGCCACGCAGGTCGGCGCCGTCGCAGGCCTCGGCGCCTTCGGCCACGCCGTCGCCGCAGCGGGGGCCGGGATCCGCGTCCGCGTCGGGGCGGCTGTCGACCCGGCCGTCGAGCCCGCTGTCGGGCGGGCCGCCCGCGTCGGAGGCGTCCCCGCTGGTCCCGACGGGGCGGCCCCCGCAGGCCGCCAGCGCCAGAAGGAGCGGTAGCGCCAGCGCGGGCAGCAGCGCCAGGGCAGGATTCGTGCGAGTCATCGAGTGATCCTCTCTTCCTCGATTGGAGCAGGTCTCGCGCATCGGGTCAAACGGTCGAGGCAACCGCTCCTTGGTGAGCCGGTCTGCGATCATCCCAGCCATGGCGCCAGTCCAGCCGCGGCGCCCGGCTTCGTCCACCGGGGCATCATGGGCAGCTCGGAGACTGGTGCTCATAGGCGCCCATGTCGGCGGTGCCGCAGCGCGGGTTGCCCTCCAGGTCCGCGTCGGGCGCGTCGGCGTCGTTGGCGCTGTCGATGCACGGCGAGCTGGCCCGCAGGTGGAAGTCCTCGTTTACCGAGCTGGGGCTCGGGCCCCAGTTTGCCACCAGCATCCCCTCCGGAGTGGAGTTGTTCAGCGCGGGGCTGAAGTGGACCTGGTCGAGGGCGCGGCGGATGTCGACGACGCTGCGCTGGTCTCCGTCATCCCCGAGCTCGATGACGTCGCCGGTGGCGTACCTGCTCCAGTCGGCGACCACCACGTAGTCGGTGCCGCCGGGGTCGACCGTCCGGTCCCAAAGGAGCGGGACGTTCGCGAGCTCCGGGTCCTGGTCGATGTTGCCCGTGCCGAAATAGCCTCCCTCCACGTCGGAGTAGATCACCGTGGGCTCCGAGTTGAAATCCACGATGGAGGTCGGCTCGTTGCCCCACAGGATACAGTTGGCGATCCGTGGTAGCGACTCGCTGTTGTAGACCGCGCCACCTCCGTGAGCAGCCGTGGCGACGTTGCCGAACAGGCCGGAGTTAATGAGCTCTGGCGTGTCGGCCCACTGGTAGGTGAAGTTGTACAGCGCGGCGCCGTACTCGGCGTAGTTGGCGACAAACAGCGAGTTGGTGATCAGCCGGTCCGCCCCGCGGGTGCTGTAGATGGCCCCTCCGTAGACGGCGGAGTTGTCGATGAAGCGGCAGCGGGAGATCTCCAGGGAGGTCGCCCACTTGGAGTAGATCGCCCCGCCGTCCACGGCGTGATTGTCCGTGAAGGTGCAGTTGGCGATCCGCAGGTCCGAGATACCGTCGATGAGCACTCCTCCTCCCCTTTGATCGTCGGGCAGGGATCCCTCGGCCATGCCGCCGGTGATCGTGAAGCCGTCGATGATCGAGTCGTCCGCACCTATTACCACATGGTAAACGCAGTCCCAGATGCCAGGGCCCACCTGATGGCAGCCATTGAGCTCCGTGAGGTTTTGTTCCCAGTCGCGAGCGTTTCGGCTCTGCTCGGTGCGGTCGAAGCCGCCGTAGACGTGCACGTCCGGCGCGAGCACGATGAGCTCGGTCGACGCGAGCGCGCTGGGCCGGTAGACGCCCTCGGCGACCCAGACCTCGCAGTAGGGCTCGGAGCTGGCGGTGGCCTCGTCGACGCCCTGCTGGACCGACAGCAGGGCGTCGTCCCACGAGCTGCCGTCCTGGGCGCCGGTGGCGTACAGATCCACGAAGCGGACGCAGGCGCACTCGCCCGAGCCGTTGCACGAGCCGGGGCAGCCCTGCTCGGGGTCCTCGCCGTCGGCGATGTCGGTGCAGGTGCCCTCGCGGCCGGCAAGATCGCACACGCGGCAGGGGCCGGTGCAGGCCGCGTCGCAGCAGAGGCCGTCGGCGCAGAAGCCGCTGGCGCACTCGGAGCTGTCGGTGCAGCTCTGCGCGTCCACGAGCGCGCACTGGCCCTGGCCGTTGCAGGTCTCGTTCGTGCCACAGTCGTTTTCGGGATCAACGCCGTCGTAGAAAAAGCAGGTGCCCTCGGACCCGGGGACGTCACAGGCGCGGCAGGGTCCGTGGCACCGGTCCTGGCAGCAGAGGCCGTCGGTGCAGTAGCCGCTCTGGCAGGCCGAGTCGTTGGACCCGCAGGGATCGCCGGCGGGCAGCGTGGGCACGCACTGGGACTGCGTGCTGCAGTAGTAGCCGGCTACGCAGTCGGCGTTGCTGGCGCAGGCCGTCTGGCAGGCGGTGCCGGCGGCGTCGCAGACGTAGGGATCGCATTGCTGGGTGCCGTTGTCTACGCAGGTGCCACGGCCTAGTCCGGTGTCGATACCGTCGCAGGTGTAAGCATTTGTTTGAACACCGTTTTCGCAAGATGGAGGCTCACACACCGTGCCGGCGGCCCAGAGGCCGCAGGCGCCGGCGCCGTCGCAGAAGCCGTCGGTGCCGCACCTGGATTTCGAGTCTTCGTCGCACTCCAACTCCGGGTCCAGCCCGTCCTGGACGTCGACGCAGGCGCCGGCGGCGTCGCAGACGCGGCAGAGGCCGCAGTCGTCGTCGGGATCGGAGCCGGCGGCGTGCTGGACGCAGGTCCCCTCTTGGCCGGGGACGTTGCAGCCGAAGCAGGTAGTGCTGCAGGCGCTATCGCAGCAGACGCCGTTGACGCAGAAGCCCGAGAGGCACTCGTTTTGGTGGGAGCAGGGCTGGCCCTGGGGCTGCTTGCGGAGCTCGAAGGCGCCCATGTCGGGGGGCGGGTTGGGGCCGGGGTCGGCGCGGCTGAGGTTCTCGGCCGCCGGGCCGGTGGCCACCTCGTCGTCGAGCCCCGGGCAGACGTTGCCCACCACGTCTTCGTGGTCGCAGTCGTCGAAGTCCCGCGCCGTGGGGCGCGTGGCGAGCAGCGTCGGGGCCGCGTCGACGCACGGAGAGTCGGGCGCGAGGCGCAGGTCGTAGATGCGGTAGCCGTCGGAGGTCCGGGCGTGCGTCGCGTCGCCGCGCACGGTGATCGTGGTGGCCGTGTTGTGGGTGACGCGGTACCACCTCTGGGTGACGCCGGCGGGGCTGGGCCGGACCCACGCCCCTTTGAGCTCGTCTTGCGCCCAGCCAGCCTGGTCGTCGGTGAGGATCGAGGTGCCGCTGAGCGCGTCGTATTGCCCGTCCGCAGTCCAGCTCCCGTCGTCAGCGAATGGGTATCGCCGGAAGGACGGGGGAACGGGGGAGTTGGGATCGACGTCTCTGTTGTCGTCGATGTTCCCGGTGCCCGGGTACCATAGTGCTTCACCCTGCCATTGGATGAACGGATCGTTTGGGTCGTAGTGGTAAAGCTGCTCGACATAGCTGTAGTCGACAGCGGTCATGTAGGCAAAGCTGTCACTGTAGGGTAGCCGTGGAGCGCTGGGTGGAGGAGGCTCCGGTTCCCAGTACGAGGTGTTGTCGAAAAAGATACTGCCGGTGACCACCACCGGTGGGCTGTGATTCCATGTGCCGTAGATGGCCCCACCTCGGGGCGTACGTTTGTCTGAGAAGTAGTTATAGGTCACACGATTTCCCACGAACGTGCTGTACCAGACCTTCAGGTCAGAGCCAGCGACATGGACGGCGCCTCCGTTGAGCTTCGCCGAGTTTTGCGCGAAGATCGAGTTCACGATGCTCAGCCTGCTGCTATTGCCCATATGGATGGCGCCGCCCCGCTGGTCGATGGCCGTGTTGCCGTAAAACACGCTCCGCGTGATCATCGAGCGGGCGCCGAGCGCGCCCGAACGACTGATGTAGATGGCTCCGCCGTGGAAGGTGGCGCCGTTGCCATTGAACACGCAGCGATCCATCAAGAGCTGAGACCCACTGTACCCATCGAGATACAGCGCGCCGCCATGGGGGTGAAAGCCCGTACCGGCGTGGTTGCTCTCGAACCAGCAGCGCTCGATCGTGATGGGGCCCTCGCGTTGCATCTTGATGGCGCCGCCGGTAGTGTGAGCAGCATTTCCGATGAACTGGCTATCGCGGATCACCACCGGGTTCGGGTCGGCCCCGGTCTCGAGATGCACTGCGCCGCTTCCTTCCGCATCGATGGCAGAGTTGTCCGCGAACGTGCAGTTTTGCAGGTAGATGTGGCCGTTGGTCATGTTGTAGAGGTAGAGCCCGGCGCCGCCGTGTGGGCCTTGGTTATCGGCCACTCCGTTACGGACGGTGAAGCCGTCGAGGTCCACCTCGTGAGGGGTCGTGGTGTCGTTGTAAAAAAAGAGCACGTGGCGGGCGCGGCCCGTGCCGGGGGCCGGCTCGGCGCCGTCCAGGATGGACGCGAAGGCCCGGGGGTCGCGGTCGTTGGGCGAGACGGCAGGGTCGGGATCCGTTGTGTAGCCACGGAATCCCCCCACGAGCGGGACTTGGTCCTCCAGGGTCCAGGTGGAGTTGGCGCCTTGGCCGTCGTGATCGTAGACGTGGTAGGTGCCGTTGGCGACCCAGATGGGGGTGCCGCTGCCCTCGACCGCCTGCAGCAGCGCCCCCTCGATGGTGGCGCAGGCGTGAGCCCAGTCGCTGCCGTCGCGGCCCCCCGGCGCCGGGGTGAGGCAGTCCCCGGCGCTGCAGCCCGTGCCGTCGCAGGGCAGGTTGGGGCTCGGATCCACGAAGACCGTGCCCGGCGGCGGGGTCCAGGTGCCGGCGAGGGGGACCCACTCCATGGCGCCGATGTCGGCGCTGTCGAGGCGGGGGACGCCGTGGAAGCCGAGCTCGGGGGCGAGCGCCACGGTGCCGGCGTCGATGAGGGGGGAGCCCGGCTCGAGCCGGAACGCGCCGCGGGGCGCGTCGTCGAATCCGGGATCCGCGTCCAGGTTCCCGGGGCCGGGGTAGCCCCGCTGCACGTCGCTGTAGGTCACCTGAAGCGAGCCGACGGCGTGGATCTGCGGGCCGGTGCCATCGGCGGTGTTTGCCCACAGCACGCTGTTGACCACGTGGGTGGAGGCGAAGCTCACGTCGAAAAGACCGCCGCCGTTGCCGCCGGCGTGGTTGCCGTACAGCACGCAGTTGGCCAGCACCGGTTCGGTGCAAAGGACCATCCCGGCCACGCCGCCGCCGTGAGCGCCGGCCGTGTTGCGGAAAATGATCACGTTGTGGAAAATCGGCGAGCCGAGCAGGTTGTAGATCCCGCCGCCGCGGTCGCCGGCCTGGTTGTCCACCACGGTGCTGCTGAGAGTGAGCCCGTCGCTCATCAGGTTGAACAGGGCGCCACCCCGGTGGCCAGCGGAGTTGTCCCGAATCCTGGCCCGGGCGATCCGCGGGCTGCCGAGGACGTTGTAGATGGCGCCGCCGTTTCGCTGGGCGGAGTTATCGAAAAACGCGCTGTGCTCGACCTGGGCCTGGCTGGCCAGGTTGAACATGGCGCCGCCGTTTCGCTGGGCCACGTTGTCCCGAAACACGCAGCGGCGCACCGTGGGCGAGCGATGCAGGTTGATCATTCCGGCCCCGCGCCGGTCCTTCCAGCTCGGGCCGTCGGCCCGGCCGCCGGTGATCACGAAGCCGTCGAGCACCGCGTCGTCGTCTCCGGTGATCACGTGGTAGACCTGCTCGGCGCTGCCCGCGTACGCGTGCCCGTCGAGCACGGTCTCTTGGACCGTGGGGCGCCGGCGCCGACGGTCGGTCTCGTCCCCGGCGAACCCGCCGTACAGGTCCACCCGGCGTCGCAGCCGCAAGGTGTCTCGCCGGTGGTGGCGGAAGATGTAGTAGGTCCCCGCGGCCACCCAGACCTCGCAGCGCCCGCCGTGGGCCGCCGCGCGGGCGGCGTGCACGCCATCGCGGACGTGGCGCAGGGCGGTCGCCCACGATCGCCCGTCACCTCCGGGCGGGGCGTCCGCGTCCACGTACCGGACGCAGGCGGGGCCGGTGGGGCCGGTGGGACGCTGCAGCCAGCCGATGCCGTTCGACCCGAGCCCGGCGTTACCAGAGCCGGGCCGATCCTGCGGTTCGGGCTGCCCGAGCTGACACGAGACACAGGCTATCAGCGCGGAGGCGAGGACGGGTGCGATCCGCGAGCGGAGCCCGTTGCGGCTCAGTGAGCAATACGACACGCGGTCCATCTTGCGGTCCATCTTGCGGTCCAGCCTGCGGTCCAGCTTGCGGTCCAGCTTGCGGTCCAGCCTGCGGTCCAGCTTGCGGTCCAGCTTGCGGTCCAGCTTGCGGTCCAGCCTGCGGTCCAGCTTGCGGTCCAGCCTGCGGTCCAGCTTGCGGTCCATCTTGCGGTCCAGCCTGCGGTCCAGCCTGCGGTCCAGCCTGCGGCCCCTCGCCCGGTCCAGCTTGCGGTTCATCTTTCGGCCCATCCTCCGGTCCATCATCGGGTCCCTCCTTCGGTCGACGCGCCACCCCGCAGAGCCCGTACTCTCGCGGGGCGAGCCAGTGTCGCCTACCTCGAGGGCAGGCGATACGCGCGCTCCGCGGATCGAGCCCTGGCGGACCAGCCGTCCCAGCTTTCCGGTGTGCCATCGTCCCAGTCCCTCGAGAGGGGCCCCATCTTGCGAGGCCGCGACCTTCGAGGTCGCGGCAGCCCACCGGTCAACCGTCAAAAAGCCGGCCTGCGAGCTCCGAGGTGTCCCTGCCCGGGGTTTGGGCCTTGTGCGTCCCGGTGTTCCGTCGTCCCAGTAACTCCTATTGTGTGCTCTTGTGCTGTTAACCAGCGTACCAAAATGTGGGGGGGGGTAAGTCAACAAGAAAACGTGATGGTACAAGCCTTATCTGCCCTCGGCGAATAGGAGCCGGACGCCGGAGCCGACCCCCGGAGCCGGACGCCGGAGCCGACCCCCGGAGCCGGACGCCGGAGCCGACCCCCGGAGCCGAACGCCGGAGCCGGACGCCGGAGCCGACCCCCGGAGCCGAACGCCGGAGCCGGACGCCGGAGCCGACCCCCGGAGCCGAACGCCGGAGCCGGCCTGCGGAACTGCGAAAAAGTTGGGGACCTGGCTCGATGAGCGATCCTGGAGGCCCAGGGCCTTTCGTTGTGCGGGGGCTGGGTTCGTGGCAAGCTCTGTGTTGCAGCAGGCCTCTTGGGAGGCCGGGGACAAGCCGATCACGCCGACGATGCCGACGATGCCGACGATGCCGACGATGCCGACGATGCCGACGATG
>CAYFWA010000170.1:0-2081 GCA_964346625.1 uncultured Myxococcales bacterium | reverse complement strand
TGCCGACGATGCCGACGATGCCGACGATGCCGACGATGCCGACGATGCCGACGATACCGACGATGCCGACGATGCCGACGATGCCGACCCGCCATCGCTGTACCGCGCTTCTTGCCATGCTGCTCACGGTCCTCACGGCACAGCCGCCGGCCGGCCACGCCCGGAGGCCCCCGTTCCGTCCACGCGCCGCTGCATCCGCGAATCCCATCTATCGTGTCCCGGTGGGGAAGGCGCCCACCGTGGGACCCGCGAGCGCCCTGGTCACGGTGGTGATCTACGGGGGGTTGCCGTGCCGGTACACGCGCAAGGCCCTCAAGACGCTGCGCGCCATTCAGCGGGCTCGCCCCAAGGAGATCCGTTTGGTGTTCAAGCACTACCCGCTGCGCGGTCAACCCCACGCCATGGCGGCGGCCGAGGCGGCGGTGGAGGCCCAAAGGCAGGGTCGCTTCTGGCGTTTCCTGGATCGACTCGCGGCCGGGGGTTGGAAGCTGTCTCCCACCGCGCTGGCGCGCGCCGGCCGGGCGGCGGGGCTCAAGCGCGGATCCATCGCCGCGGCGCTCAAGGCGCGGCGTCACCGCAAGGCGGTGCAGGCCGATCAGGCGCAGGGCGTGAAGGTGCGGGTGCTGGGAACCCCCACCCTCTTCATCAACGGCGCCCGGCTCACGGGGGCGAAGCCCGCCTCGTCGTATCGCAAGGCCATCGCGCGGGCGCGCACGCGCGCTCGTGCGATGCTGCGACGCAAGGGCGTCACGCGCAAGAACCTCTACGCCAAGCTCATCGCCAAGGGGATCGCCCCGGGCCGTCCCCGCGCCGCGCGCCCCCGCGCCGCGCGCCCCCGCGCCGCGCGCCCCCGCGCCGCGCTGCGCGCGCCTGGGCGGACACCCCGCGGGCTCCGAAGAGGTGTGGCGCGGCCCAGGCAAAGCTCGCGCTCCGGCGCCGCTTTTCTGGATCTTCGCGGTGTGCCGGCTCTCGGGCCGGAAGGCGCGCTGGTGACGGTGCTGCTTTTTACGAACTTCCGGTGCTCCTACGGCAACTACATCTGGGACGCTTTTTCCGCGATGCAGCGAGAGCACCCGGGGCTGTTTCGGCTCTACCTGCTGCAGCACCGGATCAGCCGGCACAACCGCCGGGCGCGGGTGGCGGCCGAGGCCGCCCTGGCGGCCCAGGCACAGGGACGGTTCTGGGCGCTGGCGCAGATCCTGTTTCACAACCGAACCGGCATCAGCGCCAAGCGGCTCGAGCAGCACGCCATCGAGCTGGGGCTCGATCTCGAGGCCTACCGCGCGGCCATGGCCAAGGGGACCCACCGGAAGCGCGTGTGGCAGCAGGTGGCTCGATCCAAGCGATTTCTCAAGGGCAAGACCCGCTGTCCGGTAATGTGGATCAACGGCCGTCTGCTCGAGGGCTACATCTCCAAGGGGAAGCTCCGCAATGCCCTGAGCCGGGCCGCCCGGGAGGTGCGCGGGATCCAGGCGCGCCCCCTGCCGTGAGCTCGCCCTTCCGCCATTGGTGAGTCGCCCATTGGTGAGTCGCCAGCATCGCGTCTGTGGCACCCCGGCTCGAAGCGCTGGAGGCGCCCGTACCCGCCCGTACCCGCTGGCCAGCCCGGGGGGCGGTCTGGTAAGGTCCCTTGCTCATGGGGTTGCGTATCACGCTCTGCTGCCAGACGCGCGACGAGCTGCGCGCCAAGCTCGTGGAGCACGCCGAGCAGGGGGCGCTCTTCGTACCCTACGAGGATGCCCCGGCCGACCTGACCCTCTACGAGCCCGTGTCCCTGGAGGTCGAGGCCGGGGATCTGCGCTGCGTCATCCAGGCCGAGCTGCTGCAGGTGATCCCCGGCCATGGCCTGGCGCTGCAGCTCACGGATCTGGGCGACGCATCCCTGCTCGCGGCCAGCGTCTCCACCGGGGAGCGCTCCGCGTTGGGAACCGTGGAGGTCGCCGCCCTGGCGCGCTCGGGGGGGCGATCGCCCGCTCCGGATGCAAGCCCCGAGAGCGCTCCGAGCGCTGCGCCGGAGACGAGCGTCGCGCCGGAGACGAGCGCTGCACCGGAGACGAGCGCTGCGCCGGAGACGAGCGCTG
>CAYFWA010000169.1:3239-10750 GCA_964346625.1 uncultured Myxococcales bacterium | reverse complement strand
GGGCGGCGGGCGCCTGGCCTTGGTCGTCAGGCCCGCCTGGATGTCCTTGCGGGGCACGCGCCACCAGCCGGCGATCCAGTGCCAGCGGCCGCGGCTCTGCTTTTGGCCCCGGCCCCGGATCCAGTAGCCCGGGACCCACCGGGCGTGCTTGCTCGAGCGGGCGGGCTTGAGCTCCTGGCGGCGCGGCGGCGGCTTGGGGGGCAGGCGCGCTGCGCTGTCGGTGGGTTCGGCGCCAGAGCCAGAGCCAGAGCCAGAGCCAGAGCCGGAGCCAGAGCCGGCGCCGGAGCCGGAGCCGGAGCCGGGGCGGCGGCGGGTGGCCTCGCGGCGCAGGCGCGCCTTGCGGCGCTCGGCCTCGCGCATCTGGCGGTCGAGCTCGGCGCGGCGGCGGGCCCGCTCGGCATGCTCGCGGGGGTCGAGCCCGAAGCGGTCACGGCGGGCGCCCCCGCGGTGGGCGCCCCCGCCCAGGGCCTCGAACCAAGGAGGCACAGATGTCCCAGACGCACTCCAACTACGGGGTCTTGCAATCCCATGGAAATGGGCTATCAATCGGACTTGATCAGTCTGAAAAAAACCACGCTTACCGCCGACATCGACACCGGAGCCATTCCCCATGGGTCACCTCACCGCCAAAAACGCCTACTCCAGCCTGCAGCAGCGCCTGAACCGCATGCCCGTGGGCGCCCCGGGGCAAGGCACGATCTACGAGATCCTGCGCTTGATGTTCACCGAGGACGAGGCCCGGCTCGCGGCCCAGTTCCCCATGAAGTTTTCCACGGTGGGCGCGCTGTCGCGCAAGCTGGAAATGCCCGAAAGCGAGCTGCAACCCCGGCTCGACGCCCTGTGCGAGCGCGGCGCGGTGCTGGACCTGTTCCTGGGGGGCAAGCGGCGCTACATGCTCAACCCCACGGTGGTGGGGTTCTTCGAGTTTTCCATGATGCGGGTGCGCGAGGACGTCGATCAGAAACACCTCGCCGAGCTGTACCACCGCTACGTGGTGGAGGAGCCGGAGTTCATCCACCAGTTCCACGGGGACGCGAACACGTCGCTGTTTCGCACCCTCGTGCACGAGGAGACCCTGCCGGAGACCTGCTCCGAGGTGCTGGACTGGGAGCGCTGCGAGGAGCTGCTGTCCCGGGAGAAGGACTTCGGCGTGGCCATCTGCCACTGCCGTCACGTCAAGCACCACCTGGACCAGCCCTGCGAGATCTTCCGCATGGAGGAAAGCTGCCTGTCGCTGGGCATGGGGGTCGACTATCTGGTCCGCCACGGCATGGCCCGCCGCATCGATCGCGCCGAGGCCCGGGACCTCCTCGCCCAGACCCGGGACGCGGGCATGGTGCACCTGTGCGACAATGTGCAGCGTCGCCCCACCTTCATCTGCAACTGCTGCGGCTGCTGCTGCGAGGTGCTGGGCGCCTTCAAGCGCTGGGACTTCTTCTCCAACGTGTTCGCCTCCAACTTCCTGGCCCAGCCCAGCGCCGACAAGTGCCGCGGCTGCAAGAAGTGCCAAAAAGCCTGCCCCGTGAACGCCATCGACATGCAGGCCGGCGAGCGCCAGGTGGACGGCCGCACCATCAAACGCATGGCCGTGGTGGATCCCCACGTCTGCATCGGCTGCGGCGTGTGTGAGCTCGCCTGCCGCTTCGACTCCATGCAGATGGTCCCCCGCGCGGAGCGTCGCATCGCCCCCGAGAACACCGTCGCCCGCGTGCTCACCATGGCCCTGGAGCAGGGCAAGCTTCACGAGATGCTGGTGGAGCCCGACGAGGGCACCGCCCACCGCGCGGCCCACGCCCTCATCGGCGCGGTGCTGAGCCTCGATCCCGCCCGGCGCCTGCTCACCCAGCGCGCCCTCAAGTCCCGCTTCATCGACGCCCTGCTTTCGGGCGCAAAGCTCGCCGGCATGCGCGAAGCCAAGCTCTGACTCGAGTTTCGCCCTTGGCGTCTGCTGCGAACGGCCTAAATCGCGCCTTGCTCGAGGGGGACGGAGTGCGCTCGCGGGTCGGCGTCAAGAGACTGTTTATGTAATCCAGAATCATATTCTGCTATCATGAACGTACTTCGGTGAATCGAATCCCATTTCACGCGGGTACGAGAGAGGTGCGTGCATGTCGAGCTCTACGTTCTATTCAGCCAGGATCACTGCAGTTTTATCAGCAACGCTTATGCTGGGTGGCGTCGCGGACGCGGGCTGCGGCGGCGGGGGCGGGAGCGGGACCGACCCGGACGCCAGCACCGGCGATGCCTCGGGGATGAGCGAGCTGCCCGTGGGGGCGGCCTGTAGCGTGGATCCCCAGTGCTCCGGCCCCGGGCCGGACTGCATCGCCGAGCGCATCGAGCCGCTGGCCGAGTTCGCCTCGTCGGAAAACGCGGCGGCGCGCCAGCTCGCCCGGCAGGTGGTGATCGAGCTGCCGGAGGGGTACTGCTCCAACGAGGCGCCCTGCGCCTCGGACACGGACTGCGGTGACGAGGGCCAGTGCTTTTTGCCCCTCACGGACGTGGACGAGCAGGAATACCGCGATCTGGTGGAGATCCTCGGGCTGTCGGCCGACGAGACCGAGACCCTGGTGGCCTTCCACGACTACGGCCAGTGCCTGCGACCCTGCACCGACGCCGCGGATTGCCCCCGCGACGGCTACGTGTGCGCGGTGCCCCTGGCCGACTTCCTGGGGATGGTGGAGAACATGGGCGCGCGGATGGAGACCTACTGCATCGGCGACGCCGACGGCGTGTGCGAGCCCAACCCGTGCGTCCACGGGAGCTGCACGGTGAACCCGGACGCGACCTTCACCTGCGAGTGCGAGACCGGCTGGACCGGAGAGCTGTGCGACCAGGAGGATCCCTGCGACCCCTCTCCCTGTATGCACGGCGGCACCTGCGTCGCCGAGTCCGGGGACGCCTCCTGCGTGGGCTGCGATCCGGGCTGGATCGGGACCGACTGCGACGTGGACGACCCCTGCGATCCCGACCCCTGCGTCCACGGGAGCTGCGGCGTACAGCCGGACTACAGCTACCGGTGCGCCTGCGACGCGGGCTGGATCGGGACCGACTGCGACGTGGACGACCCCTGCGACCCCGACCCCTGCCAGCACGGCGGCACCTGCACCGTGCAGTCTGCGCAAGCGGTGTGCACCGGCTGTGACCCCGGCTGGTCGGGGGACCTGTGCGACGTGCCCCACGACTGTGGGCACCCGGGCGCGGTGAGCGCACCGCTGAGCGTGGACGTGTCGGGGGGCACGACCCTCGGCGACACCGCCGTTTATAGCTGTGACAGCGGGTACGTGCTGAGCGGCGTAGCCACCCGCCTCTGCACCCCCTCCGGCTGGAGCGACACCGAGCCCGTGTGCGACCCCGAGCCGGTGACCTGCCAGACCGGCACCTGCAACGGCCACGGCACCTGCGTGGAGGTGGGCGGGGTGTTCGATCACTGCGACTGCGATCCCGGCTACACCGGCTCCACCTGCGGCTCGCTGGTGGACTGTGGCGCGCCTCCGACGGCCCCGGCCGACGGCTCGGTGAGCTACACCAGCACCACCTTCGGCGCCACCGCCACCTACGGCTGCGACAGCGGCCACGTGCTGGTGGGCGCCTCCACCGTGACCTGCCAGGCCGACGGCACCTGGAGCGACAGCGCGCCCACCTGCGATCCCGTGGATTGCGGCGCGCCCCCGGCGGCCCCGGCCGACGGCTCGGTAAGCTACACCGACACCACCTTCGGCGCCACCGCCACCTACGACTGCGACCCGGGCTTCGACCGGGTGGGCGCTGGATCCGTGACCTGCCAGGCCGACGGGAGCTGGAGCGACGTGGCCCCCACCTGCGAGCCGAGCCACTGCGACGTGGTCTACGCGGTCACCGGCCAGTTCCGGGTGAGCGACGCCCCCATGTCCTGCGGCAACACCAGCTCCGTGGCGGAGCAGAACCAGACCACACCGTCGCTGGAAGGCAGCGAGACCACACCCTTCACCCACACGTCGTCGTTCCAGCGGGCGTTCATCCGGCTGCGCTTCCCCGAAAGCGGCGGAGATCCGGCCGCGGGTGACGTGCAGCTCGTGGAGTATTACCTGCCCATCGAGTTCGTCACCAACTGCACCGGCGCCACGGTGACCACGGACGTAGACCACAGCGTGGGGCTGCTGGCCATGAGCGGCAGCCCCCCCGAGATCCCGGCCTCGCCCAGCGTGAGCCGGCCCTGCCAGGGCTGGGCCACCGGCGCCCTGAGCGGCACCACTCTGGACTGGAGCGCCTGCACGGTGGTCCCGCCATCCAGCGGCCTCGACTGGTCTCACGACGACGCCCAGGCCGGCGCGGGGGACACCACCACGTCCTGCGCCATGCGCATGAGCGTCTGGGGACACGTGGGCTGCAGCGGCTGGGCCTGCGGCTTCGTGCCCAGCACCGGCAATCAGCGCAACACCTGGGATCAGCTCCTGAACCAGTTCGCCTTCAGCGGCACCGCCTATCGCACCGCCACCTTCTCCATGCCCGAGGTCCAGATCCCCGAGTCCACCTCCGAGACCGAGACGCGGACCTGGATCACCATCGACCTCGCCACGCCCATCCACGTGGAGTGCGGCGCCGCCGCCACCCTGACTTGCGACGAGCAAGCGCCGTGATGATCTAAGGGCTCGCGCAAGAATAAGTTCGACGCACCGAGGGCGCCGAGGCGCAATTCTGTCAAGAAGCGAGGAGGGCGAATACCTTGACGTATTTAACCGACGAGCGACGCAGACAGAATTGATGGATCGGCGGCCGAATGCCGAAGTTATTCTTGCGCGAGCCCTTATTTTGACCCGCTCCCTAATGGCTCGCGGGGGTGTGACGCCGCAGGGGGGAATGCGGTATCGTGCGGCTCGCACGACCCGCGCCTCGCGCGCCACGGAGCCGGTGGGGGAGGTCCGGTGCCGAGTCTGGGCGGAGCGTTTCGCGGGGAAACCAAGCCAACCGAGGTGCACCACAGATGAGCGAGCCGAGCCAATCGAACGCCACCAGCCAGGTCTTTTTCGTGGACGCCCACGCCAAGCACGGCCATCCCCTGCCCGACAAGGTCACGCGCCTCCTGCGCAGGGTGGGGCTCGCCTCGCGGCTGCAAAAGGGAGACCTCACGGCGGTGAAGGTGCACTGGGGAGAGCGGGGCAACCCGAACTACCTGCGGCCCATCTACGCCCGGGTGGCGGTGGAGGCGGTGCGGTCCGCCGGAGGGCGCCCCTTCGTCACCGACACCAACGTGCTGTATCGCGCCGCGCGCCACGACGCCCCGGGCAACCTCGAGGCCGCCGCCCACAACGGGTTTACCGCCGAGGCGGTGGGCGCGCCTCTGGTGGTGGCCGATGGCCTCATCGGCCGCGACGGCGTGGACGTGCCCGTGCCGGGAGGAGTCCGGATCAAGACCGCCCGCATCGCCGGCTCCATTCACTGGGCCGACGCCATGGTGGTGCTCAGCCACTTCAAGGGGCACATGCTGTTCGGCTTCGGCGGCGCCCTCAAGAACCTCGCCATGGGCTGCGCCACGGCCTCGGGCAAGGCCGTGCTGCACCAGGATCTGCGCCCCACGGTGGATCGGGACCGCTGCGTGGGGTGCAAGCTCTGCGGCCGCGTCTGCCCCGAGGACGCCATCTCCTATTCGCCGGATCCGGATGACGACCCCGAGCGTGGGCCCAACCCGCGAGCCCTGGCGCTCATCGACGACACCCGCTGCATCGGCTGCTGCGAGTGCGTGGCCGTGTGCCCCGAGGAGGCGATCCCCATCCAGTGGAAGACCGCCCAGGCGCCGCTGATGGAAAAGTCCGCCGAGTACGCCCTGGCGGCGGTGGCGGGCAAGCGGGACAAGACGGTGTACGTGAGCTTTCTGCTCGACATCGTGCCCGACTGCGACTGCTGCGACTGGACCGATCCGCCCATCGTGCCGAACATCGGCCTGGCCGCCTCCACCGATCCGGTGGCCCTCGACCAGGCGTGCCTGGACCTGCTGGCCGAGACGCCCCTGGCTCCCCAGTCGGCCCTGGCCGCAAAGCCCGACGCCCAGCAGGATCCCTTCGGCGTGCTGCACGGCCGGGACTGGAACGGAATCCTGGATCACGCCCAGCGTCTCGGGTTGGGCTCGCGCTCCTACGAGCTCGTCCGTCTGTCCGTCTGAAAGGAATTCAGCCGGTCTGCTTGGTCGACAGCAGACGGTCCATGGCCCGGTAGAAGGCCCGGCGGGAGCGGAACTCGTACTGCTCCACCGAGAAGAAGCGCTGGAGCTCCTCGTTGGGCACGGGAAAGAGCCGCCCTTCGCGCTCGCGCAGGGGGCGGAAGGCCTTGAAGCCCCCGGTGCGGGTCCCGAGGAAGTACCGGAAGTACTCCGGCTCGAAGCGCCGGCGCGTCACCGAGTAGTCGGGGTGGCCGTCGATGGCGTACAGCCCGTCCTCGTCCCAGCGGCTCACCACCAGCACGTGGCCGCCCACGTCCACGAAGATGGTGCCCGGGCGGATGGAGTCGCGGTGAAGGGCGATGGGGTAGAAGTCCGAGCCCTCGTCCTCGGGCAGGGTGCGCGTGGTGCCGGAATGAACGGCCCAGGCCAGCCCCCGCCGGATGAAGGCGTTGAACCGCCGCACCGGGTGCGCGATGTGATCGAACTTCGGGTTGCGGTTGTCCCGATCCACCGGGCACAGGGGGCCGCGCAGGCCCGTACCGCGGGTGCAGCGCCGGAAACGGAAGGGCAAGCCGAGCTTCCAGGCGAAGTAGGCGCGGAGCTGGTAGGGCGTGTCGCCGCAGTCCGCCACCGCCACCACCTGGGCGGCGCCCGCGGCGTCGTCCTCGTGCAGGCCGAGCCGGTTGTGCAGCAGATTGCGCACCGGATCCCGCAGCACCTGGTGCAGCGGCCACCAGGCCACCGGTTGGTCGGGCAGCGGGCGGAACAGGTGGGCGATCCAGGCCGAGAACACCCGCTCCCAGGTGTCGCTCCAGCGGCGGGTGGTACGCCAGATCCCCGAGTCGGGCGCATGCGCCCGGGCCGGCGCTGCTCGGCCCTCCGGGCGCTGGGGTGCCACCCGTCCCTGCACGCAGGCGAGCACGCGGCCGTCGGGGTGAGTGAGCCGGTAGGCGGGCCTTCCCGCGGTCTCGGGTGCGCGGGCCCGATAGATCCGGGCGTATGGCGGTCCCGACTCGGGGGTCCCGATCCGGGTCGGGGTGCGCCCGGACTCATCGAGCAACACGGCGTCGCCGAGCGGAGACTCGGAGACCACCAGCACCCGCAGCGGCTTGCCCGGCTCCACGACGCGGTCCACCACGAGCAGGTGCGGATCCGCCGCGTTGGAACACGGCGCTGGCGGCGCGGCGGGTCGAGTGACCGCGGTGGGGGCCGGCTCGGCCGCGGCCGGACGGCGCTCCGCAGCGTCGCGATCCGTGCATCCGGTAACGGTGCATCCGGTAACGGTACATCCGGTAACGGTGCCGATGGTGCCGATACCAATGCCGATGCCGGCGACGGCCATCATCGCGGCGGCGACCATCGCACCTATGGAATACCG
>CAYFWA010000169.1:0-3139 GCA_964346625.1 uncultured Myxococcales bacterium | reverse complement strand
GGCTCCAGACATGGAATACCGGGCTCCAGACATGGAATACCGGGCTCCAGACATGGAATACCGGGCTCCAGACATGTAAGCCCTCGTATAGCTCAGCCCTCCCGGGATGACAAGCGCCTGGATCCGGGCGCCACGTCTGCCCGTGCCCGCAAACCCACGGCCGGCCCGAATCCGCGGGCCGCTTCTTTTGGTGAGAATCCCGTGCTATACCCGCGGGATGGAAGGTGTACGCTCGTTTCTGCCGCGCGCGTCCTGCGTCGTGCTGCTGATGTCCGTCAGCGGCGTGGGCTGCGAGGAGCGCGCTGCGCCACCCCCGGCGAAGACACCGAAGCACGCCGTGGCCCCGCCTCTGGAAAATCCTGCTGGATTCTGCCGGGATTCATGCCCGCTGCAGGTCAAGTGCCGCTTGGGGCGGGTGTCGCCCAAGCTGTTTTCCCAGGAGGTCCAGCGCTGCCGGGAGCGGTGCCTGCGCTGGATCGAGCAGCACCCCGAGGAGGCCGCCGCCCTGCGGCCGTGCTACTCGCTGAAGCCGTGCGGCAAGCAGCGCGGCTGTCTCGCCGAGGTCCGCCGTATCGTCAAGGACCGGAAGATCCCAGCCAAGCGGAAGGAATGCAAGGAGATGTGTGTCACCCTGGGGACCTGCCAGGGAGACGCCACCGACTGCCGGCTGCGCTGCAAGACCGGCAGCGTGCCCATCTACCGCGCCTTGATCCGCTGCGGCACCAAGCGCTGCCCCGAGCTGCGCGACTGCGTGGAGCAGGTGCTGTCGGAAAGGAAGCGGGTGGATTGACCTCCCGCTCCCCCCGCCCAACACCGCGCCCGTCTTCTCAGCGCGGATCCATTATCCAGTCCGTATCAATTCAATCTGCAAACCCTTTCCCTTGACAGGGGACCGGTCCCGGACTACACCCCGCCATCCTCGGGTCATGAGTCCCCGGGCGAGGTACGACATGGGATCGAAGGCCGTGGATCTGCGAAACCTGGGAATCAGCGCCCACATCGACGCGGGCAAGACGACCCTGACCGAGCGGATCCTGTTTTATACCAAGCGCATCCACGCCATCCACGAGGTGCGGGGCAAGGACGGGGTGGGCGCGAAGATGGACTCCATGGAGCTGGAGCGCGAGCGGGGGATCACCATCCAGTCCGCCGCGACCCACTGCGTGTGGAAAGGCACCCACGTAAACCTCATCGACACGCCCGGCCACGTGGACTTCACCATCGAGGTGGAGCGTTCGCTGCGGGTGCTCGACGGGGCGGTGCTGGTGCTCTGCGCAGTGGCCGGCGTACAGAGCCAGTCGGTGACGGTGAATCGGCAGATGAGCCGTTACCGGGTGCCGCGGCTCGCCTTCGTGAACAAGTGCGACCGCGCTGGCGCCAACCCGCTGCGGGTGGCCGAGCAGCTCCGGGAGAAGCTGGGCCTGCAGGCCGTTCCCCTCCAGCTCCCCCTGGGCTTGGAGGCCGAGTTCGACGGAGTGATCGACCTCGTCAACATGGAGGCGCTGACCTTTGGCGGACCGCACGGCGACGAGGTGATCCGCGGCCCGGTGCCCGCGGACCGCCTGGCGGAGGCCGGGCGCCACCGCGAGGTCCTGCTGGACGCGGCGTCCATGTTCTCGGACGAGCTCACCGAGGCCATCCTCGGAGACGAGGTCACCCCCGACCTCATCCACCAGGGTCTGCGTCGAGGCGTGCTGGCCCGCGAGATCGTCCCGGTGCTCATGGGATCGGCCTACAAAAACCGCGGCGTACAGCCACTGCTGGACGCGGTGTGCCACTACCTGCCGGCTCCCCCGGAGGTGGATAACAGCTACATCGAGCTGGATCACGGCGACGAGCGGCCGGTGGAGGTGGACCCCTCCGCTCCGCTGCTGTGCCTCGCGTTCAAGATCGAGGACGGCCGCTATGGTCAGCTCACCTACCTGCGGCTGTATCAGGGCACGCTACGCAAGGGCGAGACCCTGATCAATCAGCGCTCCCAGCGCAAGGTGAAGGTCGGGCGGCTGGGTCGGATGCACGCCGACGAGATGGAGGAGCTCGACGAAGCCCGGGCGGGTGACATCGTGGTCCTGTTCGGGGTGGACTGCGCCAGCGGCGACACCTTCACCGACGGCACCCTCAGCGCCACCCTGACCCGGATGCACGTGCCCGAGCCCGTGATCCGGCTCACCGTCAAGCCGGTGGACAACCAGGCGCAGATGAACCTGTCCAAGGCCATCTCGCGCTTCACCCGGGAGGATCCCACCTTCCGCTGCGAGGTGGATCCCGAGAGCGGGGAGACCATCATCAGCGGTATGGGAGAGCTGCACCTGGACGTCTACCTCGAGCGCATGCGGCGGGAGTACAAGGCCCGGGTGAAGGTGGGCGCGCCCCAGGTCGCCTACCGGGAGATGCCCACCCGGTCGGCCCCCTTCGACTACCTGCACAAAAAACAGACCGGTGGCTCGGGCCAGTTCGGACGGGTCATCGGCCGCCTGGAGCCGGTGGAGGACGAAGAGTTCGTCTTCGAGAACCGGGTCACCGGGGGCGCCATCCCCACGCAGTTCATCCCCTCGGTGGAGAAGGGTTTCCGGCAGATGCTCGCTGAGGGCCCGGTAATCGGCTTCCCCGTCACCGGCCTCAAGGTGGTGCTCGAGGACGGCCGCCACCACAGCGTGGACTCCTCGGACAACGCCTTCCAGGCCGCCGCCCGCGCAACCTTCCGTGAGGTGTTCCCCCGCACGGCGCCCCGGATCCTGGAGCCGGTGATGTCCGTCGCCGTGGAGGGCCCCAAGGAGTATCAGGGGTCCATCCTGCGTACCCTCATGCAGCGCCGCGGCCTCATCGTCGGCACCACCGAGGACGATGGCTTCAGCGTCTCGGAGGCGGAGGTGCCGCTGGCCGAGATGTTCGGCTACGCGACGGACCTGCGCTCGGTGTCCCAGGGCAAGGCCGAGTTCACCATGGAGTTCGCCCGCTACGCCCCGGTACCCGAGTCGGTGGCCCAGGAGCTCCAGAAGCAACACGCGGCCTCCCGGGGCCGATAAGGCATTCGAGGTGTCCTCCATGACTCCGACGGATTCCCCCTACTCAATCGGCTCCGATTCCGGCTCCGGCTCCGGCTCCGGCTCCGGCTCCGGCTCCGGCTCCGGCTCCGGCT
>CAYFWA010000168.1:8907-10759 GCA_964346625.1 uncultured Myxococcales bacterium | reverse complement strand
GCGCGGGGAGGGGGGCTGGGACAGCCCCCCTGAGGTGAGCAGCGCTTCAGGACACCCCCAGCGGCACCCGCTGGCGGTTGACGGATCCGGCCTGACCCTCTCTACTCTTCCGACATATCCTCGGACAGATAGGCGAGGATGACCTCGTCGAGGCTTTTTTCCGAGATGAGCTCGGAGCCGAAGATCGACTCGGGCACGTGCTTGGACTTGTCGGGCTTGAACATCGAGCTGTCGTCCTCCGCGGCCTCGCCCTGCGGGGTTCCGGCCGGGGGCTGGGCCTGAGACGGAGGCGTCTGCGCGGGCGCCTGGGGGGCTGTGCCGGCCGTGTCGGCAGACTGGGGCGAGGGCTGCGCCGGGCTGGCGGTGATCGTCTTGCCGCCCTCCTCGCTGACGATGACCATGGGCATGGACACCACCACCCCGCTGTCCTGGGCCGGGCGCGAGGGGGGCGCGGCCTGGGCTGCCGGGGGGGCCGAGGGCTGCGGTGTCTGGCTGGGATCCCAGGGCGCCGCTGGAGGAGGGGCCGCGGGCGGCTGGGAGGGGGCCTGGGGAGGCGGCGTGGCGGCCGGCTCGCGCCTCGGCGCTGGCGGCAGCGTGGCCACGGGCACATCTTCTTCCTGCTCCGGCTCCAGCACGCCGAAGAACTGGACGATCTTTTCGTCCAGGGCGCCCCGGATCATGCTCTTCATCATGTCCTTGTGCTGGCGCTGCATTCGCGAGCGGAGCTGGGACTCCCAGTCGGCCTGATCGATCAGATCCCGATACTCCTGCTTGAGGGTGTTCAGGATCGACCCGTCGTGGAAAAGGTGCGTAAAGATGTGAGGATTCTCCAGGCCGGAGTCCTCGGTCTGAACGTGATAGACACGCCCTTTGTACTTCAGGTTGTGGTTGTACCCCAGCAGGGGTGACTTCTGGGCGGCCATGGAGCCTATCCACCCGATTTATTTGAAGTTGTAAAATATCACGATCCGCGCCTCGCCGCAATTTCCGTAACGCAGAAACTTCACCCTCTGCCGCGCTCTGCCGCGCTCTGCCGCGCTCTGCCGCGCTCTGTCGCGCTTTGTCGCGCCGTCGCTGGCCTGTCGAGGTGCGCCCTCGGCGCCCCGGCCGCAGCAACCTCCGCGCGCATCCCACAGTTGGTGATCCCAGTTGGTGATCCCGAAAAGCTGCGGTAAACTGCTCCCCTGTAGCGAGGGAGGATCATGGACAGCAACGAGAGCCGTTTCGTCGACGTCTTGCGGGAAAAGATCGTATCGCTCCCGTTCGACCTCAAGGTCTGTTTCGCGGTGGTGGCCGACGAGGACCAACCGGATGAGGTACGCCTGTTGGCCGCCGGGACCGCGCTGTACGTGCTCGGGCCCAACGACATCATCCCGGATCACGTGATGCCGGTGGGCTTCGCCGACGACGCCATCATCTTTTGGGCCATGCTCGATCGCATCCGTCGCGATCACCCGGAGACCGCCGAGAAGTTCTCCGAGCGCTTCGACGGAATCTTCGACTCGGCCGCAGAGACCGCTGCGGTGTTTCAGGGCTACCTCGGCGAGCTGTACGACTGGCTGGCGGACAAGCTCCCCGAGCTGCCGCAGCAGATCTACAAAGGCAAGCGAGCCGCCGAGTACGTCGAGGATTCGGACGCCGGAGACTTCCTGTACGAGGAGGCCCAGGCCTTCGTCACCGACTTCGACATCGACGAGGACTACCTGGCCAACCGGCTGCGGGGCAGCAAGGTGCGCGACGCGCTGCAAAAGCGCGCCACCGAGGAGCAGCTCCGCAAGCGCTGAGCGAGCGCCGATCGGCACGCGCCGGGCAGCCACGGGCAGCGTGGCCTGTGCGCCCCTGCGACGCGAGC
>CAYFWA010000168.1:6641-8807 GCA_964346625.1 uncultured Myxococcales bacterium | reverse complement strand
GGCCACGGGCAGCCACGGGCAGCGTGGCCTGTGCGCCCCTGCGACGCGAGCGGCCACGGGCAGCCACGGGCAGCGTGGCCTGTGCGCCCCTGCGACGCGAGCGGCCCGCTACTCGAGCTGGCCGATGTCTACCTGCTTCACGCCGCGGATGGGGTGGCCGAGGAACCGCTCGCCGATCTCCTCGAACCGCGTGAGGTCGGTGACGTAGTAGGTCGCGCGACCCTCGTCGCGGCCGCAGCCGAGCTGCAGCTCGTCGAGGCTGGCGGACACCTCCTGGGCCACCGCCGTGGCCGAGTCCACGCACGTCACCTGGGTCTCGAAGATGGCGTCGGCCTGCTCGTCGAGCAGCTCGAACAAAAGCGGGTAGTGCGTGCAGGCCAGCAGCAGGGTGTCGATGCGGGGCGCGGCGCGTGCCAGGCCCCCGAGGTAGTGCAGCACCACCGACTGCGGGATCTCGCCGGAGACGAACCCCTCCTCGGCCAGCGGCACCAGCAGGGGACACGGCCAGCCCATCACCTGCACCTCGGGGGCTAGCTCGCTGATGCGGTGCTCGTAGGCGCGCGATTTGATGGTCCCGCGGGTGCCGATTACGCCGATGATGCGCGTCTTGGTGCGCCGGATGGCCGCGCGCGATCCGGGCTCCACCACCCCGATCACCGGCACCTCGGCCAGCTCCTTGAGCGTGTCCAGGGCGTAGGCTGACGCCGTGTTGCAGGCCACTACCACCATCTTGACCGGCTGGCGCAGCAGAAAGGCGAGGTTGTTGAGCGAGTAGCGCGCCACGGTCTGGGCGCTCTTGGTGCCGTAGGGCACGCGCGCGGTGTCGCCCAGATACACGAAGTCCTCTCCCGGCAGCCGGGCCATGAGCTCCCGCAACACGGTGAGCCCGCCGATGCCCGAGTCGAACACGCCGATGGGGGCCTGGGCGTCCATGGTCGGGCAACATAGGGGCGCCAGCGCCCGGGTGTCAAGCGCTCAGCCGGGCGTCGAGTGTGCAGTTGGGCGTCATTTTGGCTGCGCCCGCGGTCTGCGCTACCCTTGCGCTGTGCGCCACCGATCGTCAGACAGGCCGGGCGTTGCCGTATGGGCGTCGACCGCGCGACCGCCGTTCACGTTTGGGTCCTCGCGCCGCCCTGAGACCGGATCCCGGGCCGCGGCGTGCGGGGGAGGGGCGACATGACGCCCCCGCACGAGCCGAAGCGCGATCGCGGCCTCGCGCCGGAGCCGGAGCGGGAGCCGGAGCGGGAGCCGGAGCGGGAGCCGGAGCGGGAGCCGGAGCGCGAGCCGAAGCGCGAGCGCCGCCCCGCGCCGGAGTTGGATCGCGACCTCGCGGCGCTCGAGGAGATCCTGGTACGGCCGGATCCGCGGGCCGGGCTCGAGGCGCTGCAGCGCGCGGGGCGGCTGGGTCGGCTGCTGCCCGAGGTGGAGGCCACGGTGGCGCTGCTCGAGCCCGGGGATCGGCGGCACAAGGACCTTTGGGAGCACTCGCTGCAGGTGGTGCAGCGCTGCCCGCCGCGGCCGACGCTGCGCTGGGCTGCGCTGTTGCACGACATTGGCAAGGTCTCCACGCGCCGGTTTTCGTCCGCGGGCGAGGTCTCCTTCGTGGGTCACCCGGCGGTGGGCGCCGCCCTGGTCTCCGAGCGGGTCGGGCCCCGGCTGGGGTTTTCCGAGGCCCGGACCGAGGCGGTGGCGTTTCTGGTGCGTCACCACCAGCGGGTGGCCGAGTATCACGAGGGCTGGAGCGACCGCGCGGTGCGCCGGCTGGGACGCGAGATGGGGACGCATCTGCCGGACCTGCTGGATCTCGGCCGGGCCGACGTGACGTCCCGGCTGCCCGGGCGCCGCGCGCGGGCACTTTCGCGTATCGACGAGCTTTCTCGGCGCTGGGAGGCCATCCGCGCGGCGGATGCGCGGCCGCCGGCCCTGCCCCCGGGGCTGGGTCACCGGATCATGGAGCGGTTCGCGCTGCCGCCGGGCCCGCGGGTGGGCGAGCTTTGCCGCTGGCTCGAGGAGGCGGTGCGGGCCGGGGCGCTGCCCGCGGGCGCCGATCCGGAGCGGTACCTGCGGTGGTTGGAGCGGCAGGGCGTGTCCTGACGGCGAGACCTGACGGCGAGACCGGACAGCGAGACCGGACGGCGAGACCGGACGGCGAGACCGGACGGCGAG
>CAYFWA010000168.1:6440-6541 GCA_964346625.1 uncultured Myxococcales bacterium | reverse complement strand
ACCTGACGGCGAGACCTGACGGCGAGACCTGACGGCGAGACCTGACGGCGAGACCTGACGGCGAGACCGGACGGCGAGACCTGACGGCGAGACCGGACGGC
>CAYFWA010000168.1:0-6340 GCA_964346625.1 uncultured Myxococcales bacterium | reverse complement strand
GAGACCTGACGGCGAGACCTGACGGCGAGACTGGACGGCGAGACCTGACGGCGAGACCTGACGGCGAGACTGGACGGCGAGACCTGACGGCGAGTCCGGATCCTGGCTGCTGTGGAGTCGACGCGTTTGGCGCGTTCGTCGCCGTCGGTACGGGCTGGGCGCGCCGGTCCAACTTCTCCTACTTCATCGTGACCGGGGTGGGGGCGATGCGGTCGGCGCGGCTGCCGATGCCGAGTTGGCCGTCTTCGTTGCGTCCGAAGCAAAGGAGTTGGCCGCCCTGCTCGATGGCGCAGGTGTGCAGGCCACCGGCGGTGACGCGGGAGACCGGCCCCAGGCCATTGACGAGGGTGGGCTGCAGCAGCCGGGCGCGGCTCGAATCCTGGCCGAGCTGGCCGTGGAGGTTGTGGCCCCAGCAGTAGAGCTGCTTTTTCTCGGTCACCGCGCAGGTGTGCCCGCCCAGGTAACCGCCGCCCGCCGCGATCCGCGTGGCCTTGGCGAGCTTCTGCACGCGCACGGGCTCGGCCGAGGCCTGGGTCCGGCCGTCGCCGAGCTGACCCGAGGTGTTGTCTCCCCAGCACCAGGTCGCCCCCTGGCGATCCAGCGCGCAGGTGTGGGCCCCGGCGGCGTCCACGCGGGTGATACCGCGCAGCCCCTGCACCTTGGTGGGCAGCTTGCGGGTGGCCTTGTCCCCGACGCCGAGCTGGCCCACGTCGTTTTTGCCCCAGCAAAAGAGGCTGTCGTTGGCGGTGAGGGCGCAGCTATGGTAGCCGCCCGCCGCGAGGGACACCACGGCCCGCAGGTCCTTGATGACCGCGGGGCGGGGCTGGTCGGGCCCCGTCTTGCCGATGCCGAGCTGGCCGTGGGCGTTTTTGCCCCAGCAGCGCAGGGTGCCTTCTTCTTGCAGGGCGCAGGTGTGCTCCGCGCCGGCGCTCAGGGCGATGACGTTGTCCAGGTCGGCCACCGCCACCGGCGCGCTGCGGTCGGTGCGCGTCCCGTTGCCGAGCTGGCCGTGTTTGTTCTTGCCCCAGCAGCGCACCGTGCGGCCCGCCTTGACGATGGCGCAGCTATGCCGACCGCCGGTGGCCACGCCGAGCACCGGGCCGAGGCCCTGCACCGCGGTGGGGCGGATCCGGGGCGTCTGGTCCCCGGTGCCGAGCTGTCCGTAGTTGTTTCGCCCCCAGCAGTACAGCCGGTGGCCGTCCTCCCGGATGCCGCACCCGTGGCGCGTGGCGCTATTCACGGTGAGCCAGCGGGCCGGCTTTTTCGCCGGGGTCTCCTCGCCGCGCCAGAGCACGAAGCCGAGCACCGCCGCCGCCACGGCGGCGCCGCCGCCGAGCAGCCAGGGCCAGACGGGCCGGCGCCGTCGATACAGGGTCGCGTCGGGGGGCGCGGCCTCCATCACCATCTCCGAGGCGACCCCCGACAGGCTGGTCTCCGTGGCGCCCCGACCGTCCTGCTCCAGGGTGGGGGGCTCCTCGTCGCCGGGTTCGGCGGCGCGGTCCTCGCTGTCGTCTGCGCCCCCGCTCCCGCCGGCGTCCTCGCCCATCGCGCGCTCGAGAGCCCGCTCTTCGTCGTCCACCGCGATTCCGCGATCCGTCGCGGTTTCGGCGGCCGCGTCCGGGTCCGCGTCGGTTGTTTCGCTGGCCGCCGGCGTGGGGGGCGCGGCCTGCTGCGCCGCGGCGGGCGCTGCGTCTCCCCGTCCTCCGGTAGCCTCTTCGTCCGGCCTCGCGTCCGCGTCCTGATCGTCCAACGGAACCCCGGTGACCTCCTCGAGGGGCTCCCCATCGAGCACCGTATCCTCGAGCCCCGCTCCCGCCTCGTCGTCCGACGTGAGGTCCACGGTCTTGCCCTCGGCCGCGGCGCGGAGCGTGTCGGCGAACTGCTGCATGGTGGAGAAGCGGTCCGCAGGCTTTTTCGACAGCGCCTTCATGATGGTGTCGCTGATGGCCTGCGGAACCTCGGGGTTGATCTCGATGAGCGGCGGGGGGGGCGACCAGGAGTGCATGAGCATGAGCTCGAGCGGGTTGTCGCTGAAAAACGGCGGTTTGCCGCTCATCAAGTGGTACAGGGTGGCCGCCGTGGAGTAGATGTCCGACCACGGCCCCACGGTCTCGGTGGAGCCCGGGGCCTGCTCGGGGGACATGTACAGCGGGGTCCCCATCACCGCGTCGATACGGGTCACCACGCTGTCGCCCTGTCCGTCGGGATCCTTGAGCTTGGCGATGCCGAAGTCGATGATCTTGGGAAAGAGCGCCCCCTCCTCGGACTGGGTCAAAAAGATGTTGTCGGGCTTGATGTCGCGGTGGATGAAGCCCGACTCGTGGGCCGTGGCGAGTCCCTCCATCAGGGGAATGGCGATCTCCAGGCTCTCGGCGAGGGGCAGGGCGCCCTTGGCCTGCATGTAGGTGGCCAGGTTGGTGCCCTGCAAAAGCTCCATGACGTAGTAGCAGCGCCCGTCCTCGAGGTTGCCGAAGTCGAAGGCCTCCACGATGGCGGGGTGCTTGATCCGGGCGATGGCGCGCGCCTCGCGGCGAAAGCGCGACACCAGCTCCGGGTACTGCGACAGCTCCTCGGACAGGATCTTGATGGCGACCTTCTTGTCCAGGATGGGGTGGCTCCCCTGGTAGACCTCCCCCATGCTGCCCTTGCCCAGGAGCTGGTCGGTCGAGTAGTTGCCCACCTTCTGCCCGGTGAGACTGCCAGTGATCAGGTCGGTTGGATCCATCGTCAGATACCAGATGCGTGCCAGGCTCTTTTTCGCTGCCCCCGCCTGTTGCGCAGACCACCGCGTCGCCGCTCCCACGCCACGCGCTCGCGCCCGTTGCTTTCATGCGGACCGGGCTCGATCACCCACCCGGGATTTCCCCGGGCACGCGCGCGCAGCTCGAAGCCAGGGGATGAGCCCGGCTCCTGCGTGACCCAAGGATTATAGTGCCATTTCAATGGACTGAACAGGGGATTCCCGGCCGGACAGGCTTGCAGCAGCTCCCGTAGCTCCCGTTCGGCTTTGGGCTTGCGTCGCGAACGTCGGCTCACCGGGCGGCCTCTCGGTCTCTGCGGAGCGCTGCGCGCCCCGTCCCGCGGTGCGCCCCGTTGCGCGGCGCGCCTCGTTCCGTGATGATCCTCGATGATCCTCAATGATCCTCAATGATCTCGAGCGGGATCAATCACCGCATCCTGCCTGCCCCCGGCCCCCCGGGCAAGTTTCGTCGCTGCCCGGATCTCCCCGTCGACCCCGGTTGCCGCGACCCATGGGATTCGAAGGGAAGAGTCGAGGAGCTACCCGCGGACAAGGGATGTGCGCTCGGCCTCCAGCGCCACCTCCGGCCGAAGCCAGGCGCGCAGGACGGGGGCGGCGGCGCAAGAGCGCCATAGTGGACCCAAAGGAGGCGTTACAAGCGTTTCGAGCGAATTTCCGAGGGGTTTGACGAATGCTGAGCGGTTATTTGGTGAAAAATATTCTATGTGGTACTGTGTAGGTGTAAGTGAGACAATGTGTGCAAGTAAGGCATTCAGGCGAAAAATCACGCAGAGATTCGCACAGTCCAGGTAGACCAACCCCACAGGAGCTCAGATGGTCGCCGTGTACGGAAACCTCATGATCATGGGAATCGCGGTTGCGCTGTTCGTGGCGACCCTGAACCTCGGCAAACGCCAGGCTCCGGCCGAGCCGCCCGAGCGCGAGCCCGGCGCTCCTCCCCTGACCGACACGCAGCACTGACAACGCACTAGATCGCAAACGACAAAAGCAGCGGGGCCGATCCGCGTCCCTGTCTGTAATTCGGGCGGGAGCCCTGCCTGACCCGCCCGCCATCCCGCTCCCCGGCTCGCCCCGGAGCCCGGGCCCCGGAGCCCGGGCCCCGGAGCCCGGGCCCCGGAGCCCGGGCCCCCCCCCTTCGTGCCGCCACCCGCCTTCCCGCTTGACGGCATCGCGTCTAGGTCATAAAAGTCCAATGCGGATGAAAACCATGCACCACCGACTGCTCAGCAACGGCTCCTCCGTCCTGCTCGCCGACGTCCAGGCCCAGAGCGACGACCGCGAGCTGATGATCGACTGGGTGGGAGTCAAGGGGCTGAGCTACCCCATCACCGTGCTGGATCGGGTCAACGAGACCCAGCAGACCGTGGGCTCCATCAACATGTTCGTGCAGCTCCCCGCCGAGTTGAAGGGGACGCACATGAGCCGCTTCGTGGAGATCCTCGAGCGCCACCGCCGCGAGATCACCTTCCGCTCGGTGCAGGCCATGCTGCGCGAGATGCGCGATCGTCTCGACACCGAGCGGGCCCGGGTTGAGGTGAGCTTCCCCTACTTCGTCACCAAGACCGCCCCGGTGTCCGGCGCCCCGGGCCTGGTGGGCTACGACTGCAAGATGCTCGGCTGGATGAGCCGCCGCGAGCGGCTGCACCTGCAGGTCACCGTGCCGGTGACCACGCTGTGCCCCTGCTCCAAGGAGATCAGCCAGTCCGGGGCCCACAACCAGCGCGGCGAGGTCACCGTGCAGGTGCGCCTCACCAGCATGCTCTGGATCGAGGAGCTCATCGAGATCGTGGAACGCTGCGCCTCCTGCGAGGTCTACTCCGTGCTCAAGCGCCCCGACGAGAAGTACGTCACCGAGCGCGCCTACGAGCACCCCGTGTTCGTCGAGGACCTGGTGCGAGACATCGCCAGCGCCCTGCAGATTCGCGACGAGATCGCCTACTTCGCCGTGGAGGCCGAGACCCTCGAGTCCATCCACGACCACAACGCCTACGCCTACCTCACCCGCCGCCGCGACTCCGACGCCGCCGGCGGCTGGCGCTGAAGCGTTCGCCCTGCCACTCCCACTGGCGCGCTCGGCGCGGCCCGCGTGCTCGGCGCGGCCCGCGCGTTCGGCTCGGCCCGCGTGGCTCGGCGCGGCCCGCGCGTTCGGCTCGGCCCGTGCGTGGCTCGGCTCGGCCCGCGCGCTCGGCGATTCACCGCCCTCGTCGCAACCCAGGGACTTGCGATCAGCTCGCGTCGCGCGGCCGGGGCCGCGGCCGTATCGCCGGCGCGTTGCGCTCGCCGCGGCGCCGCGCTGCCCTCCGCGGGCTGGTGCGTCGCCTCACGGGTGGCTTGCCCCAGGTGGAGCGCTCCAGCCGCTCGCGAAGCCTACGCACCGCACCGGTGGCGCGCCGGACCTGGCGGGGGACCTCGTTGATCTTCTCCGACAGGCTGTGCGGCGGTCGCGCGTCGGGGCGAGGCGCGGTGTCGCCGGCGTCGCCGGCGTCCCCCGCGTGGCCGGCCTCGGACCCGATGCCCCGTGGCCCGACGCCCCGTGGCCCGACGCCCCGTGGCCCGACGCCCCGTGGCCCGACGCCCCGTGGCCCCGACGCGCCCCGTTCCCCGGGCCACGGCCCTGCCCGCCAGCGCGTCCCGTCGGCAAAAATGACGCCGGCGAGCCGGACCCGCAGGTGCCGCTCTCCCGGGTTTTGCGTCCCCTCGCGCCACCGGATGCGCCGGTAGCGCACCGACCCCGGGGCGAGGGTCTCGGCCACCGACTGCCGCTCGCGGCGCGGCGGCCGCCGGCCCCGCACGTCCCGCCACTCGCGCTCGAGCAGATACGCCCGCACGGTCCGGACCGGCTTCCCCTCTCGGCCGCGGTCCGGGTCCCCTTTCTCGGCGGATGACCTCGTGGCGTCGGCAGGGGGATTTTCCAGCCGCAGCAGGGCGGCGTAGGCGTTGAGACAAAGCGGGTAGGCCCGCTCCACGCTCAGCCGCAGCGGGGCCCCGCGCACCGGCACCACCTCCACCGTGGGCTTCGGCTCGTCATCGCAGCTCTCGAGCCGGCCGGGCTTCGACTCCACCACGGCCTCGCTGCGGCGCACCTTCGTGTCCTTGTACCGGTCCGCGGCGCACAGGTCGCATCCGGTGCCCAGCGTCACCGTCGCCCCCAGCACCACCGCCGCGCCCAGCGCCGCCACCGCGGCCCGCACCGCCACCGCGCCGGACACCGTCGCCGCGCCGGATGGAACGAGCCCGCCGCGCGCGCCGCGCGCGCCGCGCGCGTCCAGCCCTTCCCGTCTGCCCTGCGCGTCGGGGCGCGCCCGGCGTCGCGAGATGTGCAACCGGGCTGCCGAGGGGCGCCTGGTGCCCCGCCTGCCTTTTGGTCGGATCTCCACCCGATCAGGATAGCGCAGCCCCCGGCCTCGACCAAACCCAAGGCCAAACCCAGGGTCCCGGCCGACGGTTCAACGCGGTGGCTTGCCCCGCGTTGCTGCCTGTCTTGCCCCGCGTCGACGCTCTCTTGAAACTGGGCGGCGGTCGGATATAAGGGCTCGCGCAAGAATAAGTTCGACGCACCGAGGGCGCCGAGGCGCAATT